>JBIKVL010000310.1:0-5761 GCA_044356875.1 Pirellulaceae bacterium
CGTCCGCGTCAAGTCCTGCGAGTGACGCTGGATAAACGAACGGGGCGGAAGGCGTTCACGTGGTGTGGCGACGACAGTTTGGCGGAGGTTCCGATCCCGGCCGTGCCGGACGCTACGGCGCCGTTCACGCACGACGCGCCGTGGGTCCGATTGGTTGTGGGGTGCGGTTTGGTGCGGGCGTGGCAGAGCGGCGACGGCCGCGATTGGGTGGAGTTGCCCGCGCTGGCCCGCCATTCCACCCGCGGCATCAGCCATGTCGGCATTCATCATGTCGGTGGAAAGTTGCCGGTCAAAATGGCCCTCCGCCAACTCTGGGTCCGGCCGCTCGCCGAGCTTGCCGCCACAGCCGAACCGCAGTTGGCCGCGGCGGCGATGGTGCGCGACGTGGCGACGCCGGTGGAATGGCGGAAGGCGGTCGGAGACGCTCGGCCCAGCGACGTTGACGAGCGGCGATGGAAGCGGGCGTGCGCCGCCGCGACGCTCGCCCATGGAGCCGACCGCGATGTCGCGCAAGCCGCGCTTGACGATTGGCTCGATTCGATTGATCCAGCGCTGCCTTTCGATCGGCATGTCCGCGTGCTCGCCGAAGCCGCCACATTGCTCGACCTAGCCGAGCTGCCGGCCGTCGCGCAGGCATTCGTCGCGCGGTTCCATCGCTTGGCATGGTCGGTGTTCGAGCTAACCGGACAACCGCCGTTGGCCGCCATTCGCCGCGCGTTCCAGGAAACGGCGTTCCGCCTCCGGTTGAACGATACGGCTTTCGAGCCCCGCAACGTGCGGACCGACTTGCTGCATTCGCTCTACCACGAACGCTGGGAGGAAGCGATCGAGTTGGTCCGGCAACTGCGTTACTTCCATCAGCAAGCGCAAACGCCGCTGCTCGACTGGACCGACACGATCGCGCGGCGCGCGACGCCTGGCCGCGACATTCCCGCCGCCGTGGCGACAACGCCAGCCGTGCGGGTTCCGCCCGAGCCGCGTTTGCCGGCCGTCGTTCGCGGCCCAGGACGGTTTCGACCCTGGCAAGAACGCCGCTCGCAGCGGTCGCGGCAGGACGCGATACGCGGCAAGGATGGCTGGTTGCATCCGCTCAACGAAGAGCTCGGAAAGGAAACGTACAACGCGTTGGCCGAGCTGGACAGTTTGATCGGCGCCGCCGCGTTCGACGACGCCGCGCGGCTCATCGCGCAATTCGATCCGGCGCAGACGCCCGGCATCGCGCCGCTGGACAGCGACGACGAACTATTGGCGTCGCTGCGGAGCGCGACGCGTTGGTTCGCCGCCGAGCATCCCGAGTTGGCCGACGCGATGCGTGCCCAGTTCGACAAGGTCGCGCCACTGCGCCTGCGCCCCGCGACTCGAACTGGCGAACCTGCGGCTGTCGAGCTTGTCGCGCAGCAGTACGCCGGGACATCGGCCGCCGCTGAAGCCCATCTGTGGCTGGGCGACCGCGCGTTGGCGGCGGGCGAGTTCGGACCGGCCCGTGCGGCTTACCGACGCGCTCGCGAAAGCTTGCCGCCGACGCGCCTCCCCGCGCTCGACGCCCGACTGCGCCTCGCGAATGCCTACTTGGGGGTGGCCAGTGGCTCGCCGCCCGTGCAACCCGTGACACTCGGGCCGAGGCCGCTGGCGATTGCCGAATTCGAGTCGCTGGTCGCCGCGGCGCTCGCCAGCGCCGCGACGTCGGCCCCGGCCGAAAACGCGGTGACGGCGGGCACTCGAGTCGCGGGCCAGTCGCCCGCTTCGCCGCCGGTGAAAGAGTTCTCGCCAACTTCACGCGGTCTGCTCGACGGCCCTATCGGCGAGCGACCGCAGGAAGAGGTTGTGCGTCATCTCGACCGACTTCAAGTCGATTGGGCCGGCCAGCAACTGGCGTGGGTTGTTCATAACGGACGGTTGATCGTCAGCAATCGCTTCCAATTGGCCGCGTTCGACACGCAAGGGGGCCAACGCGTCTGGCAAACCACCGCGTTCGAGGGCAAACGCGTGATGCGGAGTCGCGATTGGGGATTGATTCCAATGCGTCCGCTGGTCGCGGGCACAAAGATTTTCGCCCGGATGCTCTACGGCGACGGACCGTCGCTCGGCTGCTGGGATTCGAACAACGGCAATCGCCTGTGGGTTGCCGAACCGCCCGCGGGCGTCTGGATCGCGTCCGATCCATGGCTCGATCAAGGTCGAGTTCGGGCCTTCTCCATTCAGCGTCTCGATGGCCCCGAAGCCACGTTGCGGCTTGCGACGTTCGATGCCACGACCGGCGAAATGACCGAGCAAACAGATGTCGCGCAGCTTCGCGTGAGCTGGTTCGCCCGCTACTGCTGCGAGGTCTCCGTGGCCGACGACACGTTGCTCGCCGTGATCGGCGGCGCGGTCATCGCCTGCGACCGCGACGGCCGTGTGCAGTGGGTTCGCCGTGAAGTCGTCTTGCCCACCGAGGAGGATGCCGATTGGGTCGGGCAAAGTTTCCAGCCGCCTGTCGTTCGCGAAGGCCGCGCGTACGTTAGCCAGCCGGGCGTGCGTGCGGTCGATTGTTTGGAAATCGATACGGGCCGACGCATCTGGCGGCGGTTTCTACCCGACTTGCGGCGTTTGTCGGCGGTGCTCGACGACCGTTTGATCGTCGCCACCGACCGCGGCCTAGAAGCGGTCTCGATCGCCGACGGCCAACCGCTCTGGCGTCGCGATCTGCCTGGACTCGCGTTCTCGATGGCCGCGGGCGGACCTCATGGTCTGCTCGCCGCGCGCACCATCCCGCATAGCGATCCGAAAAAGTTGGTCCCGGAATTGAATTGGATCGACCCGGCCACCGGCGCCACCACCGCCGCCACGATCGTCGAACCTTTCGCCGATCCCGCGCCGCGTCTGGGACCGATGCTCACCATCGGCGATCGACTGTTCGTGTTCTTTGGCCGCGGTCAAACCGAGGCGAAACGGGAACTGTTCGAGTGCCTTTCCAAGTAAGGAGCCACGGATGCGACACGCTCAGACGGCACGCGACGCTCGATTGGCACGCGACGCTCGATCGGCAGGCGCGGCTTTATCGGCAGGCGACGCTCTAGCGGCGGGAGGCCGTGACGGCCGTTCGCGACCGTCCGCGGACGCGACTACGGCTCGCGACGCGTTGGATCTTCGAGCGGTCATTCAACTCGTCGCCGCGACGCTCGCCGCGTTCGTCCTGATCGGGGTGGAAGACGCGTCGGCGATCGCGCAAGACGCCCCGTCGACTGCTCGGGCTGCCGAGAAGCCAACTGCCGAGAAGCCAACTGCCGAGAAGCCAACTGCCGAGAAGCCGGCTGCTGAGAAGCCGATGGTGGGCAAGGCGGATGGCGAGCAAGTGGCGGCGGAGATGGAGTCGACGGTCGAGCAAGTGGCGCGGAACGCGAAGCCGTCGATCGTGGTGGTGACTTTCCGCGGGCGTGAAGGCCAGCAGCAGGGATTGGGCACGGGGTTTGTCGTGAGCGAAGACGGATTGATCGCGACGAATCTGCATGTTTTGGGGGAAGCGCGGCCGCTCACCGTGCAGTTCGCGGACGGCGAGAAGCACGAGGTGGTCGAGGTTCACGCGTCGGATCGCCATTTGGATCTCGCCGTGATCCGCATTCGAAAACCGGCTCGCAAACTGACGCCGTTGCCGTTGGGCGATTCCTCGCATTTGCGGGACGGCATGCCGATCGCGGTGCTCGGTAACCCGCTTGGCTTGCAGTACAGCGTTGTCGGCGGCTCGGTGGTTTCCGGCACGCGGGAAGTCGAGGGCCGGAAGATGATTCAGTTGGCGGTGGCGATTGAACCAGGCAACAGTGGTGGGCCGGTGCTCGACCTGCGGGGCCGCGTGCAGGGTATCGTGACGCTCAAGTCGCTCGTCACCAAAAACCTGGGGTTCGCGATCGAAGTCGACGCGCTCAAATCGCTGTTGGAACGGCCGAATGCGATCCCGATGGAACGGTGGCTCACGATCGGGGCGCTCGATTCGCGCGAATGGAATCCGTTGTTCGGATCCCGTTGGCAGCAACGCGCGGGACGAATCCATGTCGTGGGCGCGGGGCAGGGGTTTGGCGGCCGGTCGCTCTGTTTGTCGCGAGTTCCGTCGCCGATGGCGCCGTTCGAAGTGGCCGTCTCGGTCAAGCTGGATCAGGAATCGGGCGCCGCCGGCCTCGTGTTTCATGCCGACGGCCAAGACAAGCACTACGGCTTTTATCCCAGCAGCGGCAAATTGCGATTGACCCGCTTCGCGGGGCCGGATGTCTTCAGTTGGCAGGTGCTGGCCGAACGTCCTTCGGAACATTACCGACCGGGCGATTGGAATCGGCTGAAGGTCCGCGTCGAGAAGGAGCGGATCCAGTGTTTCGTGAACGACGAGCTGGTTGTCGAATCGACCGACGACGCATTCACATCGGGGCAGGTGGGCCTCGCCAAGTTCCGCGACACCGAAGCGGAATTCAAACGCTTTCGGGTCGCGGCTTCGCTACCGGACGAACGCGTCGAGGACGCGGCGGCGCAGCGGCTTGAGGAGCGGATCGCCGCGTTGCCGCCGAGCGACAAGCTGGGCAACGATGGCTTGCGCGGTTTCGCCGACGCGCCGGACGCCGCGATGACGGTGCTTCGACGCCGCGCCGCGGAGATGGAACGCCGCGCGGGCGAGCTGCGTCAGGTGGCTCAGGACGTGCATGTGGCCAGGGTCGTGGAACGGATCCGGCAGCTCATCGATCCCAAGGATAAGCCGGCGGCGGGCGGCGTCGATCTGCTTCGTGGCTCCCTCTGGATCGCGGCGCTCGATGACGAGGAACTGGATGTCGAGGATTACGTGCGGCAGGTGGACCGCATGGCCGAGGAGATTCGCGGGCGCGTTCCCGCCGACGCCGACGAGTCGACGCGGCTCGCCGCGCTCAGCAAGTACCTGTTCGAGGACAATGGATTTCACGGCAGCCGCACCGAGTACTACCATCGCGCGAACAGCTATTTGAACCGCGTGATCGATGACCGCGAGGGAATCCCGATCACGCTGTCGATTCTCTACATCGAGCTCGCCAAACGGCTGGAGCTTCAGGTTTTGGGCATCGGACTGCCCGGCCATTTCATGGTGAAGCATTTGGCGAAAGACGGAACAGAGCAGCTTGTCGACGTCTTTGAAGGTGGCGTCAAGCTGAGCCGTGCGGAGACGGCGGCCAAACTCCGGTCGATCGCCAACTTGGAATTGAACGACACGCATTTGCGGCCGTTTGGCGCCATCGAAATCCTGCAACGCTGCCTCCGCAATCTCCTCTCGATCGCGCAGGAGGACAAGGATCGCGAGGCGATGCTGCGTTATCTCGAAGCGCTGGTCACGCTCGATCCGGACGCGGTTCAAGACCGGGGACTGCGCGCGGTCGTGAAGTTCGAAACAGGCCGTCGGGACGCCGCGATCGCCGATCTCGATTGGTTCTTCGAGGAGCGTCCCGAGGGGCTCGACCTAGATCGCATTCGGGAAATGCAGGAATACTTCCGAGCCAACCGGCCACCAGCGTCGGGAAAGTGATGCGCGGCGGCCGGCGGGTTCGCCCAGGAAAAGGCCCGATCCAGCGAATGCGACGTGCAGGACAAAACGGGTTAGGCAGGTGTTCGAGCCGGGCAGAGTTGCGATGAGGGCAGTTGTGCGATGAGGGCAGTAGTGCGATGAGGGCCGTGGTGCGATGAGGGCAGTGGTGCGATGAGGGCAGTGGTGCGATGAGGGCAGTGGTGCGATGAGGGCAGTGGTGCGATGAGGGCAGTGGTGCGATGAGGGCAG
>JBIKVL010000312.1:0-5756 GCA_044356875.1 Pirellulaceae bacterium
CGTCCCCGGTTCGGACACGGAGGGCGTCTTGCGGGCGGTGCTTGCCCAGGCCTCGCTCGCATCGGGTGAGGACAAAGAGAAGGCGGCGAGCGGCCCGTCACCGGCTGCTGGAGCCGCCGACGCTTCTACCAAGGCGGCCACGAAGGCGGCCACGAAGGCGGCTATCGAGAGGCTGAATTCGCTCTTCAACCGGGCACTGTTGGCGGCGGTCGATCGAACGGCCGCCGAGCCTGCGCGGCGATTGGCCCTTTCGTTACTGGCGCATGCCGACTTCGCCACGGCGGGGGAACGGCTGTTGGAATTGGTCGACCCCAGCGAACCAATGACCGTCCAATCGGGTGCTGCCCGCGCCTTGGGGTTGATGCGGTCGCCACGCATCGCGACGACGCTGCTCGAACCGGAGCGTTTCCGCGGTTACACGCCGCGTTTGCGGGAAGAGGTGATCGGGGCAGTGCTGGCGAATTCACAGCATTTGCCGGGACTGATCGAGGCGTTGGAAACGGGCGCGGTGCCGCCCAACGCGATCGATTCGCTCCGCCGCCGCCAGTTGACCGACCATCGCGATCCGGCCTTGCGGGCTCGAGCGCAAAAGGTTTACGCCAACGCGACTCCTGGAAACCGGGCCGCCGTATATGACGATTTGAAGGCGGTAGTTTCGCTAGACGCCAATCCGGCTCAAGGCAAGCAAGTCTTCAAACGAGTTTGCGCGTCGTGCCATCGTCTGGACCAAGACGGCTCGCCGGTCGGTCCGGACTTGTTCGGAATCCGCAACCAGCCTAAAGAGGCGATTCTGTTACACATAGTGATCCCAGAGCAGGAGATTACTCAGGGGTTTGCGGCCTATGTGGTCGCCACGCATGACGGACGAGTACTCACCGGACTCCTCGCCGCCGAAACGCCGACGAGTGTGACGTTGCGCCAAGCGTTGGGCAAAGAGGAGACGATTTTGCGTAGCGACATCGATCGGATCGCGGCGAGCCAGTTGTCGTTGATGCCGCAAGAGTTGGAAAAGCAATTGACTCGACAGGATTTCGCCGACTTGCTCGCCTACCTTAAGGGCCAATAATTCCGGAAAGTTCATCGGCCTCTGGAAAACCGCCTCGGCTTTACTTGCCGCCCGAGCTTTCGTGTGCTTGCCGAAGCGAAAGGAACAAATGCCGCTCGCGATCGGTTGACGACGAGAGGTCGACGGGGATTTTGGGGAAGGCATTCGTCAAAACGCCGGTGACGCAGTGGCGGCAGTCCAGCAGGATGCGGGTTTCTTTCGCGGTTGGGAGTCGCTTGCGATTGGCTGAAAGACCGATTCGGCGCCGCATGCGGCGCGTCGCCCCGCGGATTCGGAGTTTCCGCGGCGAAACCGATATGGATCGGCGTGACGAGCGTCGCCCAGAGAAAGATGGTAGCGCGTCCCGGCCAACTGCTCACAAGTTCCGGCCAGGCGACTGCATCGCGAAAACTCGGCGTAAACCTCGTTCGACAACGTTTGTTTGCACGGAGCCGGTGAAGTCGCTCGAGGCATGCTGTCCTGAGTTCCACTTCCGGCCGACGATGGGACCGATTCCGCGTTTGGGCGGAAGCGAAGCGGCATCGTGAAGCGGTGTCCTCCCGCGGCGGCGATCCGGCGGCCTCCGCCACAGGCTTCTCGAAGTCGCCCGCGAAGCGACGTACCGCGTCCACAACATAACTGCCGCAGGCCTCGCAATAGTGATTGCAGACGATATTCCAGCGGCCATTTTGATCGGTCCAGGCGTCGAGCAGAATATGGTGCTCATCAATAAGCTCGCAGTAGCCGAACGCCTTTCCGTAGGGCAAATTCAACGGCGACGCGCTGCCTTGCCATGGCCCCTTGCCCCGAAACAAACATAGGTCGCGTACGGGGACCTGCTGCCGAACGGTGAAAACGGAAACGACGGAGTCGCCACGTAAACGATACAGGAG
Organism: Pirellulaceae bacterium; assembly: GCA_044356875.1. Lineage (GTDB taxonomy): Bacteria > Planctomycetota > Planctomycetia > Pirellulales > Pirellulaceae > CAIXSC01. The sequence continues at coordinate 1,939 of JBIKVL010000312.1, forward strand.
CGCATATGCATTGCTGTCGCATGCCATAAACTTATCCTTGAGCGACGGGCAACTCTCGCCAATCTGTTACTACCAACCGACACCACTCGAATGGGTTATTGATAGCACCTTGCAGATGAGACGTGGGAGAGATTAACGAAACCATTTGCTAAAGGAAACTGATTTTGCGAGTTTTTTCGACGCCTTCGGCCAGATCGCCCCATCCGCCGAGCCGCGCCAGCGGCCGGTTCTAGGCGGACGCGGCATGAACCGCCCAAAAACCGGCGGCTAGCGCGTGTCGCGGAAACGCTCGTGGCAGCGGACACAGCGGTCGTTGATTTCCCCCAGCCGCTTGTCCAACGACGCCCGAGCCGTCTCGGATGGCAACGCGGGCTGGCGCGGGAACTCCTGTTCGAGCCGTTCGGCGAGCGTTTGCGACTCGCGGAGCAGCTCCGCGAACTCCTTGGGGAATCGTTGGGTTTCCTCAAGACGAAGCATCTCCGCGAAGTGCTCTCGTAAGAGCAACGCATAGTGCGCGGGATCGTCGGTGGCGGACCTTTTCCAACCACCCGCCGCCGCCGCCTTCAAACGATCATGGGTGGATTCGAGCGCGACCATCGCCGTCACCAGCGGCGGCACCGCCTCGCGTTCACGAAAGTGGACCGTCAATCGTTGGAGTTCCTCGGCGGGGATAGGCCGCGAGTTCGCGACGGATTGGAACAGCCCTCGGTATTTCGGGTTGGTTCCGGCCACTTTCAGCACGTCCAGCGCATCGGCGGCGGGCAGTAGGCCGGCGGCGACGCAGGCCGCGCTGGCGGCGGCCGGGCTGCGGTGTTTCCCCAGGTGGCAGTGGATGTAGAGCGGCCCTTCGAGTGAGCGGACAGCTTTCGCCAATTCCCGCACACGGCTTTCTGGAATGCCGTCATAGCCGTGCGGCAGATGCACGTACTTCAGGCCATACCGCTTGGCTGCGGCAACGTCGGGCTCGGCGCCGTCGACGCTGACGATCGTCCGCACGCCCAGGGCCTTCAATTCCGCGAACGCCTCATCCCCCTCGGGCAAGCCGCCGGAAATGACTCGAGGATGCACTCGCACCGGGTTCGGTAAGTGTTTGGCGACCAGCTTTGTCGGCTCGCCGCCCCTACCGACGCTCGATGAGCCACCGCTGCCCATCCACACGGCCATGCTGAGGCCGATCGCGGTCGCTAGTTTTCGCAACATCTTCAAATACTCCCCGGCGGGATCGCACTTGGAAGCTTGGACAGCTAGGAGAATGCGACGGCTCAACGCGAGTCGCCGAGCAATTCGGGAATCGGCTCGCCGTGCGGCAAAAGCGGGAGTGGGCGTCCGAGCTGATCGTGGAGCATTTGGCGGATATCGATTCCGAAGCGGCGATAGATCGTGGCGAGCAGGCAGTTGCTGTCCATCCGCCGCTCGACCGGTTCTTCGGCGCGGGCGTTGGTCGCGCCGATCACTTGGCCCATCCGGAGGCCGCCACCCGCCACGAGCACGCTCATCGCCTTCGACCAATGGTCGCGGCCAGGTCGGCGGCTCGGATCTTGGTAGGCGATTTTCGGGGTTCGGCCGAATTCGCCACAAAACACAAACAGCACGTGGCGGTCCAAACCTCGGAGATACAAGTCTTCGATCAGAGCCGACACGGCCTGATCGAACGACGGCAGCTTTTCGCGATACGCGTTGAAGATGTGCGAATTGACGGAATGGTCGTCCCAGTTACTGGTGACGCCCGTCTCGGACCGCAACCGGAACTCGGCTTGGCACTGCACGAACCGCACACCCGCTTCGACCAACCGCCGGCAGGTCAGCAGACTTTTGCCAAAGTGCGTCTCGCCATAGCGTTCCCGCGTGGTTGGCGGTTCGCGGTTCAAGTCGAATGCCTGTCGCGTTCGTGGGCTCGCGAGCATTGCGAGCGCTCGATGTTGGAATTCATCCAAGGCCGAGATCATGCCGGCGCCGCCGTCGACCGTCCGTGGCAGAGTGTCGAGTCTTCGGAGCAAATCGGCGCGGCGGTTTAGCTGCACGACGCCGTCCGTCGAGATCGCCAGATCGTCACGGTCGCCACCTGTGTTGTAGAGCGGCACGGGGTCGTAGCGGTTGTTGCCTGTGGATGTCTGCGGATTGGGGTTCGGCATGTACGGCGAGCAGCCCGGTCCGAGGTACGCCGGTCCGCCACCGTAGAACTTGGTGTTCGCCACGAAGAACGGCACTTCCCGCAGCCCGCGGCCCAGTTGATGGGCGACCACCGATCCCAGTTCCGGATATTCGGCGTCGTTCAAGTTCGCGGCCCGCGACGCGTAGCCGCTCAGAAAGCGGTGTGTGCCGCCGCTATGCTCGTTCCGCTCATGCGTGAGGCTGCGGAGCAGCGTGAACTTGTCGGCCAGTGTCGCCAATCGCGGCAGCAGCTCGGTGATTTCGATTCCCGGCACATTGGTGGCGATGGGCTGGAAGTCGCCGCGGTACTCAGCGGGCGCCTGCGGCTTCATGTCGAAGAGATCGAGGTGGCTCGGACCGCCATTCGCCCAAAACAGAATCACGGAAAAATCGCGATCGACGCCGCTCTGGGAGGACTCGGCGGCGAGCAGTCGCGCCAGCGTCGGGGATGCGCCGGTGGCCAAAGCCCCGAGCGACAATCCGCCCATTCGCAACCAATGCCGCCGGCCGAGCGGTCCCACGCAGCGTTCGGTCCGCCGGGATGGCGTGAAGCTTGCCGAGTCTGTGCCAAGCGGATCAGGAAGTGTCATTGGCGATAGACCTGCGAGCCGCGAGGGCGGGTTATTCTTCCAGCCGATGGCGCAGGAAGTCGCCCATCAAGGCGTAGTTCAGGTTCGTGTAGTAGGTGATGCGTTTGCGGTCAAGCTGGAGATTCGGTCGGCGGTCCGGCGTGGCGTCGCGCAGTTCGCCATCGACGCGGGCGAGCGCTTCGCGGGTCGACTCGACGCCTTGGCGATACGCCTCCTTCGCGGAGTCGCCACCCGCAATGACGGCCTTGTCGAGCGACTCGACATCGGACCTGGTGAGCGGCGGGTCGGCGACCGACATCGCGTACTGTCGCAGGGCGCCGGCGAATTGCAGGGCGTGGCGGCGATACGGCTCGGCGGCCGGTTCCAACTGCGGATTCGGCAAGTTCACCACCATTTGTTGCAGGCTGGCGATACCGTCCGCGTAGCGTCCTTGCAGGAAATCCTGCCATGCGATCGCTTGGTGGGCGATCGGGGATTTGGGATGTTCCAGCCGCACGCGTTCGACCAGCGTCCGCGCGATGGGCAAGCGGTTGTGCCGCATCAGCACCAGCGAGAACGCCAGTGGCAGATCGGGTTCCTTCGGCGCCAAACCGAGGGCATTGGTGTAGGCGAGCTGCATCGAGTCGTCGTAGCGTTGAGCTCGAAGATTCCGCAGCATCTCCGTGACCGCCTCGCGAGCCTGGACGGTGAGTCGCGGCGGCTTGGCGTCGGGCGGGAACACGACCGCCGTCTGCGGCGCGTCGGCACTCCGCCGCTCGGCGAGGCTCTTCGGCAGGAATTCCAACAGTTCGGCGACCGCGACACGACCATCGCGATTGTTGTCGGCCGCGCCGGCGAACGCGGCGGCGATGGTGGCGCCGAAGCGGGAAGGTTCGCCAGCGGCCCCCGCTTGTCCCCGTTGTTCGCGGTCGCAACTGGCGATCACCAGGACATTCGTCGAGACGGGCCGAGTGGGCCGTTCTTTCACCGCCTCGGCCAGCTCGGCGGACGAAGGTTCGAGCTTCGGATCGATGCCGGGCAAGGCGTGGCACGTGTCGAGCAGCAGGATCTTTTCCCGGGCGGGCGATTGTTCCAGCG
>JBIKVL010000313.1:0-5747 GCA_044356875.1 Pirellulaceae bacterium
CGCCCAGAGTGGATCGCCCACGACCACGACCGACTCGAACACGGAGGATTCCTGAACTTCATCGAAGGGAATTGTAATTGTCGCTAAAGCGGAAAAGTAATTGTCGCCGAACCGAACAGGTTACGACTTGCCGCGGCGAAATCGTGCCCAGCCTCGCTCGAATGCTTGAAGTAGGATCCTTCAAATAGTGGATCCAAGCGTTTGTATCGAGCAAATATTGCGTTACCATTTTTCTCGATTCGGCAATACACCTTGGTCTGGTCGATCGAACGGCTCTTTCGCAAACGCCCCGGCAGTGGTTTCAAAATAGCAAGCCGGCCAACTATCGTTCTTATCTAAAACCCTTGGCTCAAACTCGACTTCGACCTTGTCTGGTAGATCGACGGGGTCCACCGGTCGGAAGATTCCGTTTTCGAAGACTGCATGGATCGTTTTGGCCATCGTTTAGAATCTCAATTTTTTCGTCTTTGTGACCGGAAGCACTTCACCAATAGTCTCATCGGCTCTTGCGAGAGTCAAGTCGCAGTCGGTTTTTGCCCCGCTTGGAATCTACCGATCGCGAACTCGCATCAAGCCATTTCGGCGGGGTTGCTGGTTGGGGCGCCAGGGAACGATCGCAAAGTCGGGGCGCGCGAATATGCCAACCGCTCGGTGGATGTGTCGCCTATCCCGGTGCTCAGTGTCGCGGCTCGAGGCGGTTACCCCGTTGGACCGCCCTTCCACTTCCCAGACCAGCACCGTTGAATGGCTCCCCCTTTTTCGCGCCGGCTGTCCTACAATGCGGCCCACAAAACGCGGACCCGCAGGATGCGGCCCACAAAATGCGGCCCACAAAATGCGTTCCCGAGTCCTGTGGCCCGCGCTACGCCATTATTCGCCTCGGAGGGTGTCGTTCATGGATCGTGTACGCTCGTCTTTGTCTGCCCGTCGGCTTGCGACGCATTCGCCGCAACGATGGGCCGGTCGACCGTTTCCGCACAGTGGTTCGACGATCTGTCGGCGGCTGGCTGGCCTCGCCGTGCTTGTGGCCTGCGTGACGGCCAGCGGCGGTGGTCGCCAGTTGGCCGCGCACGAGCACGATCATGGCCAGAAGTCCGACAACATTCCGGTGGTTCGAAGCGTCCAATCGGGACCATGGTCGGCGGGCGCGACTTGGGAGGGCGGCAAGGTTCCCGCGAGCGGTTCGAAGGTGCAAATCCGGCCTGGCCACCAAGTGACCTACGATGTTGAGGCCGACGACCGCACCGTCATCCGCGCCGTGTTTGTCGCCGGCACGCTCGCGTTCTCCCCGAACAAGAACACGCGGCTGAATGTCGGACTGATCAAGATCGAAGCCTCGGATAGCATGGTCGAGGAGGGTTTCGACTGCGACGAACATGTCGAGGCACCCAATCCGGACGCGCCGCAGCCGGCGTTGCTAGTGGGCACTCCCGACCAGCCGATCGCCTCCTCCGCGCGGGCTCTCATCCGTCTGACCCACGTCGCGGGCCAGGACAAGCAGTCGTGTCCCGCGATTGTATGCTGTGGCGGCCGCATGGATTTCCACGGCGCGCCGCTCAGCCGCACCTGGGTGAAGCTCGGAGCCAACGTCGCGAAAGGCGCCAAGCAAATCACGCTTTCCGAACCGGTGACCGGCTGGCGCGTGGGCGACCGCGTCGTTGTCACGGCCACTCAGCATCTCTACCATCAGGAAGGCGGCAGCGAGCCCCGGACGATCGCCGCCATCGACTCGGCGACGAACAGCTTGACGCTCGACGAGCCGCTCGAGTTCGAACACTTGGGCGACGGCGAGTTCCGCAGCGAGGTGGCCAACCTGAGCCGCAATGTGGTCGTCGAGTCGGCCGATCCGGCGGGTGTTCGCGGCCACACGATGTACCATCGCCATTCGGCTGGCGCGATCAGCTACGCCGAGTTCCGGCACCTTGGCAAGAAAGACACGCTTGGCCGCTACAGCCTGCATTTCCATCTGGTCGGCGCCACGATGCGCGGCAGCTACGTGATCGGGGCGTCGATCTGGGACAGCCACAATCGGTGGCTCACGATCCACGGCACCAATTACCTGGTGGTTCGCGATAACGTCGGCTATCGCAGTGTCGGCCACGGGTTCTTTCTCGAAGATGGCACCGAAGTCTACAACGTGCTTGATCGCAATCTGGCGATCGAGGCTCGAGCCGGCAAGCGGCTGCCCAAACAGGTGTTGCCGTTCGACGCGAACGACGGCGCCGGCTACTGGTGGGCCAACAGCCTCAACACGTTCACGCGCAATGTGGCGGCGGGCTGCGACCAATACGGGTTCCGGTATGAAGCGACCTCGGGCAGCTCGTTCAAGACGGTCTTCCCGGTGCTGCGACCCGATGGAAGCGAGGAGCCGGTCGATATCCGCACGCTGCCGTTCGTCCGCTTCGACGATAACGAAGTCCACAGCAGCTACGGTTTGTACGGGATAAATCTGGGCGAAGGGGTCGCGGGCGTCGGGCCGGACGCGCGGCATCCTTTCATCCTGCGAAACACGAAGATCTGGAACGTGCATTACGGTTTCCGGCCGCAGGCCCCATCCGTGCTGGTCGACACGATGACCCTGAAATCGCACTACGGCGTGTACCATCCCAACTTCGACAACCACGTGTATCGAAATGTCACGATCCGGCAGACAAACACCGAGCCGTTCAATCGCGGCCACGACGACGCCAGCGTCCAGCATGGCACTTTGCTGGTGGATGGCCTGACGTTTGATGGCATCCGGTCGGGTGGAATGCCGTTGATCCAGATTTCGGACGACAACGCGACCGGCGCCGCCGTCTCGCATTTCCGCGGCGTGAAGCTCGCCAATTGGAATGACAACAGCCGGCAGAAGGCGGTCGTGAATCTCGGCGGAGGCCCGCGTCCTCAGCCGAAATCCGCCAAGGGCGTGCCGATTTACCTGCACGATTGGTTCGGACCGGGGCGGCATGCGATGGTCGTGAGCGTCCGTTCCCCCGAGTACAAAGCGGCCCCGGACCGTTTCCGCGCCGAATCGCCGCTCACCGGCGATGAATCGCGAGTAGCCGAAGTCACCGATGTCGCGTTCCCCGCGCCGCCTACGCCGGTGGACGACCTGCCGCCGACGACGGTGATCACGCACGTGGCTCGCCGCGACGGGAGCGTCGTCGTGGAAGGCACGTGCTCTGACAACGGCGACGTCAAACGGGTGGTGGTGAACGGACGCGAGGCCGAACGGCTGTCGCCGAACTTCGCGACCTGGCGAATTGTGCTCGACGCCCAGAAACCGATCGAACTTGTGGCCCACGCCGAGGACGCGGCCGGAAACAAGGAACAACTCGCGCATCGCCGCGCGATGGGACCTTGAGACTGCGGCCTTGGGCGCTATAGTGCGATCGGCCGACACGTGTTGGCCCAAGTTTAAGACGCACGGTTTTTGTTGACGGGAGCGAGTCGATGGACGGTATGGAGTTGGCTGGATTGGCGCTGCGGTGGATTCACATCCTGGCGGCGATCACGTTGATGGGCGGCGCGATCTTCCAGCGGTTCGCCCTCATGCCAGCCGCCGCGGAACTGGACGACGCGGCCCATGATCGCTTGAAGGCGGCCGTGCGCGGACGGTGGTCGAAGCTGGTGATGATGTCGGCGGGCGGCCTGCTCTTGTCGGGGCTCGTCAACATCGGGCTGCTGATCGCCAACTACACCCTGGCGAAGCCGTACCACATGCTCTTCGGCATTAAGTTCTTGCTTGCGTTGGTCGTGCTGTACATCGCGAGTTTGCTGGCGGGCCGCAGCGCGGCGGCCGAGCGGGCGCGGCAGAACGCCAAAACGTTGTTGACCGTCAATCTCGCCTTGGCCACAATCGTCGTCTGTCTGGGTGGCTACATGCGTACGATCGATCGCACTCCCAAGGGCACGGCCCCAGCGAACGCGGCCGAGTCCTCCGCCCGCTAACGCAACCTCGTCATCTTCAGGAACGGCATTCGGAGAGGCATGGACAAGAAAGACAAAAAACGGCTCGACGTGATCAACCAACGCCTGCAAAAGCTGAGGCAACAGCTTTCGGGCGCTAAGAAACAGAACGACGAGCCGGGCGAGGTGACGCGGCTGGAAAAGGAAATCGCCGAACTCGATGCCGAAGCGAAAAAACTCCGCGAGGCATAACCATGTCGACGGTCCGATGCGGTAATTGGCTGCGGTTCGCAGTCCTCACAGTGGCGGCTCTGAGCGCCTCCAGCGTAGCCTTCATGCCGAGGCTCCACGCCCAGGAGCCCGCGGCACCAGCGGCCGCTGGACAAACCGCGAACGCCATTGATTTTCAGCGGCAGATCCGGCCTCTCTTGGCCGCGAAGTGTTGGAGCTGCCACGGGGCCGAGCAGCGCGAAAGCGGCCTCCGACTTGATCTTCGATCAGGTCTTGTGGCGGGCGGCGATTCGGGCGAGCCGGCGATCGTGCCGGGCAAGTCCGACCAAAGTCACTTGATCCATCTGGTGCAGGGACGCGAGGCAGGCAAATGGATGCCGCCGGACGAAAAGGAGCGTCTCACCAAGGCCGAAATCACGCTGCTCGCCGCCTGGATCGATCAAGGGGCACCTTGGCCAAGCATGCCGGGCGAGGCTAAGGTTGCCAAGGATGCCGGCGCGGCCGACGCTGCTCGAGTGGCTTCCGATCATTGGTCGTTTCAGCCCGTGCGGCGGCCGACGCCGCCAACGCTATCGCACGGCAGCGACGCGAACAGTTGGGGCGCGAACGGGATCGACGCGTATGTTGGCCGAACGCTCCATGCGCGCGGCATCGACCCGAATCCGCCCGCATCGCGCGCCGATCTCATTCGACGCGTCTACTTCGATGTGCTGGGATTGCCGCCGTCGCCGGACGAAGTCGAGCAATTCACCGAGGACACTTCGCCCACCGCCGTCGCGGATTTGGTCGAACGAGTGCTCGCCAGCCCGCACTATGGCGAGCGTTGGGCCCGCCATTGGCTCGATCTCGTTCGGTTTGCCGACACGAACGGCTACGAGACCAACCGCGAACGGCCGAACGCTTGGCCGTTCCGCGATTATGTCATCCGGTCGCTCAACGACGACAAGCCATACGACCAGTTTCTGCGGGAACAGCTGGCGGGCGATTCGCTCGGAGCCCCCGTCGCCACCGGTTATTTGGTGGCGGGTCCGTACGACATCGTGAAAAGCCCCGACATCAATCTGACGCAAATGCAGCGACAGAACGAACTGGATGACATGATCGGGACGACGGGCACGGCGTTCCTCGGCCTGACCCTGGGCTGTGCGCGATGCCACAACCATAAGTTCGATCCGATTCGACAGTCCGAGTACTACGCGTTGCAGGCGGTTTTCGCCGGGGTGCGCCACGGCGACCGGACGTTGCCGATTCCGCCGGAACGTAAGCAGGAAGCGGACCGATGGCGGTCCCGCGCCGAAGAGCTGCGGACCGCTCTGCGGCCGTTTGTCAAATCCGGCGGCAAGCGGCCGCCCGTGAACGCTCGGGAAAACGAGGAACGATTCCCGCCGATCCAGGCTCGGTTCGTCCGGTTCACCATCACGGCCGCGACCACCGGCCAGCCGTGCTTGGACGAATGGCAGATTTTTAGCGGCGATCGCAATGTCGCGCTCGCGAGCGCCGGCGCGAAGGCGACTTGTTCGAGCAGCTTGCCGGGGTACGCGATCCATAAACTGGAGCACGTTCACGACGGCATTTTCGGGAATTCGAATAGCTGGATTTCGAACGAGGTGGGGCGGGGATGGGTA
>JBIKVL010000314.1:0-5741 GCA_044356875.1 Pirellulaceae bacterium
CCGTGCGACCGACGGTCGCCAGCGTTTCCGCCAAACCGCCACCGACTTGCAGATTCACGGTCATCGCGGTCGCGAATAGACGAAACGTTTCCAGCGGCACTCGAAGCGCGAGCGACTCGAAGGCGTCCGCCGGGTTGTCTCCCAAGCGGATCCGCGCGAGCAAGTCTTCGATTTGCGGCCGCAGCGGCGGACGAGCTTCGGTAAGGTAGCTTTCGAGCGCCGCTTGCGGCGAGGCGCCGACCCGCACCGCCGCGATCATCAGGTCAATGGCGTCGGCAAGCTGGCTTTCGATGCGGGCGTGTCGCCGCTGTTGAAGGATGATGTCGGCCTGCCACGCGCAGAGGCCGGCCACCGAGGCGAGCGCCGCCGTGTAGATCCACGGGAACGGAGCGAGCCACCATCCCAACAGACCAAGGCCGGCACTCACGACCCACGGCACGAAACGATGGCGTGTCGCGAAGGGACGGATCCGCGGCGCGATCGGCTGCTCGACCCGCGGAAGCAATCGCTCGCGGGCGATCCGACGCATCCGCGCCGCGCGTAGCAGCCATGCGAGCGCCAGCCCGAGGCCGCCGAGCAACACGGGTCCCGCGATCCACCGCCAATCAGGCACGAGTCGGCTCCCCGCTTCGTTGGAACCACGACATCGGCACGTCGATGCCGCGTTCCCGCAATTCGCCCACGAGCCTCGGGACCACGCCGGTCGCCGCGAAGCGGCCCTCGATCAACCGTCCCCGCCTCCCCTGACGCTCGAAGCGGAAGATGTCCTGCAATTGGATCGTCAGTCCCTCGATACCGCTCAATTCGGCGATGCTGTCGACGCGGCGCACGCCGTCCTCGAACCGCCGCACATGGACGACAATGTGCAGCGCCGAGCCGATCTGCTCGCGAATCGCCCGCGACGGCAATTCCATGCCCGCCATAAGCACCATGGTTTCCAGCCGCGCGAGGGCGTCCCGCGGGCTGTTGGCGTGAATCGTGGTGAGGCCGCCATCGTGCCCGGTGTTCATCGCCTGCAGCATGTCGATCGCCTCGCCGCTCCGCACTTCGCCGACGATGATTCGGTCCGGACGCATCCGCAACGCGTTGATCACCAAGTCCCGCGCCATGATCCGGCCGTGGCCTTCGGCGTTCGCCGGCCGGGTCTCCATCCGCACCACATGTTCCTGGTCCAGAATCAATTCGGCCGCGTCCTCGATCGTCACGATCCGCTCGCTCGGCGGGATCGCCTCGGCGATCGCTCCCAGGAATGTCGATTTGCCCGCGCCCGTGCCGCCCGAAACCAACACGTTTTTTCGCGCGCGAACCACGCAATCGAGAAACGCCATGATTTCGGGCGAGAACATGCCGAGCCGTACCAGTTCGTCGCGCCGCAGCCGACGTTTGCCAAATCGCCGTATCGAGAGCGTGGGACCGTCGAGCGACACGGGTGGCAGCGTCGCGTTCACGCGGCTGCCGTCCGTCAACCGCGCGTCGACCATCGGCGACGACTCGTCGATCCGCCGACCGACTCGGGACGCGATCCGCTGGATGATCCGCACCAAATGATCGTTGTCGCGAAACCGGACCGAGGTCTTTTCCAGCCGCCCGAATCGTTCGACATAAACCTTGTCGAACCGGTTCACCAAGATGTCGCTGACCGCCGGATCGAGCATCAATGTGGCGAGCGGTCCCACACCAAGCGTCTCTTCCAGCAATTCGTCGCCAATCCGGCCACGTTCCGCCTCGTTGAGCGCGACATCGCCCTCCGCGAGCACCCGCGCGACAAACTCGCGGACCGCGACCGATAAGTTCTCCTCGCTCGCCCCGAGCAGATTGCGGCCGTCAAGCTCGTTGAGCAACCGTTCGTGCAGGGCGCCTTTGACCGATTCGTAGTCGGCGGCGGCGCGGGCCTCGGGCTTTATCGGCGGGGCGGCCGCAGGACGCGGACCGCCCGCGTCCCGCTTGTCCGGCGACTCGCGCAAACGTCCCGAAGGCAACTGGAATTGGCTGCGTGACAACAGCACGCGGGGATCATCGGAGGGCGGAGTCATGGCCATAGCTACGTGTCCTCTGCGAAGTCGGCATCGGCGCCGGCCGGCTGTGAGCCATCTCGAAGTCCCGCAACACGAGGCCCGGGAATCGCGTTCGGTTCCGACGTCGGAGGGGCTGGCGTCGATGTTTCCCTGTTCGGCGCCCCATCGAGTTGGCCCACCATGCGCAAGCTGTCTATGTCATTCACCAACTGCAACATGCCCTTTCCGGGCTGCCACCAGCGATTGGTGGAAAGAATGAAGGGCCGGCCGAGATTCGCGGCCGCTTGGATTTTGCGATGGGCGGGAATGATGAAATCGACCGGCAATTCCAACCGCCGCTCGGTGTCCGCCAGCGAAGGATTGCCCGCCGCCGTCGTATACTGGTTGAGCACGACGCGGACCACCTCGGGGCCGAAGCCGAGTTGCTTCAACAGTTGGATGAAAGCGGCTCCGCCAATCAGCGTCGGCACGACGTTTTCCAACACCACGTACGCGCGGATGCTGAGATCCAAGGCCGCCATCACGATGCCGTCCAGCATCGGAAACGTGTCGACGATCACGATGTCGTACGCGCGTCGCGCGAGCGTCAACAATTGCGCGATGAACGCGGCATCGATCTCCGCCGCTTGAGCGGCCGTGGCGGGCGCCGCCATGAGGTCGAGCCCGCTGTCGTGCGGCGCGGCGAGCTGCCGCAACAACGTCTCGTCCAGCCGATCGCGTTGCCGCAACGCGTCATGCAGCGTCGTGGCGGGACGCAAATCGAGCAACATGGCGCAGACGCCCATTTGCAGCGAACAGTCGACCAGAAGCACGCGCTCGGGCCGTCGCATGGCGACCCCGACCGCCGCGTTGACCGCCATCGTCGATTTCCCCACGCCGCCTTTGTTGCTGACGAAGGATACCAACGTGCCGAGCGCCGCCGCCGAAGCCACTCGTTGACGCGCGATCCGTTCGAAGAGCTCGGACAAGTCCTGTAAGGCGATCGGCCGGCGGAGAAAATCCTGAATTCCGGCGCGAATCGCCTGGATCATCAACACGCTCTCCGAAGTCTCCGGCGGGAAGTCCTCGGAACGGAACGCGGCCACCAGCTTCATTCGCGGCGCCACCGCCTGCAACTCAGCCGCCAGCGACCGCAATCGCGGCAAATCGTCGGTCAATTCCAACACGCAGCCATCCGGTTGCAGTTGCCGCGCGAGCTCGACGGCGCTGTGGAACTCCCGCGCCGTGCGACAACGAAAGCGGACTCCAGCCAGCCGCCTCAAGCCGCTCTCGACCTCTTCGGTGAGGCCAGAGCCGAATTCGACCACCAGCACGAGCGGACTGCCGCTAGATTCCACAGACGCCATCGTACGACTTTCGCGAGAGGCAACGCCGCGACTCGACGGCGACGGCTAAGGGGACGGGGCCGACCGAGCCGGCGCGGGCCGATCCGTGGACGGCCGAGCCGGCGACCGCATTGTATCCAAACCCGCATCCACCGCGGACAATTCGCCCGTGGCGAACACTTCCAGCTCGCGGCGACGGCCCGTGATCTGCTCGATGACTTGAAGCTGCTCGGCGGGCGAACGATCCACGCTGATCCGCGGCATCGAGCCATCGGCGGGCTGGCCGGAACGCGCGACGCATACGACTTCGATCCCCAGCGAAAGCGCCTTCGTCACGGGCACGACCTCCTGCGGGGCCACCGCGATCGTGCGCCGCTCGCCCGCTTCGCTTCCGGCGACCAATGTCGCGTCCTCCGCCAACACTTGAATCGTGGCGCGGCGCTGGAGACTGCCGATCAACCGTTCGCGGCCCGTGATCGTTTCCTGGCCCAGCCCTAGCCGCAATTGCGGCAATTCCCGACGCAGATCGACCGGCATCGTCGCCAATAAGTCGAACCGGTCGCCACGCCGCAGCTCGGAAATGCCGGGAAGCCGATCGACCGCGACGATAAGCGCCAGCTTGCCCGCTGGCACACCGCCCGCGACCCCTTCCGCCGTTCCCTCGGGCAGAAAATCGCCCTCGGTGAACAGGTGGCCCGGGCCAATATCGACCGCCAACACGCGGCCGATCAACTGCTTCGGTTCACGCAACCAAGCCGGGTCAAGTTTCTCCGGCGCGAAGTGGAACAGCTTGGGCAGACCGCTAGCCGGGTCGGCGAGATGATCGGGACGCAGCTTCGTGAGCGCCGGCAACGCGGCAACGGAAGCTGGAATCGCGACCATGCCGGTCAAGTCCGGTCCCGTCTCCTCGTCGATGTGCGTTTCGTCAGGCCGGCCTGAGCGAGCGACACAGAATAACTGACGGTTCGCCGCCAGCGCCGCCGTCAGCGGCGCCACTTCTTCCGGTTGGATCGCCACCGTGTTCTCGCCGGCCGTCGCCCCGTCCGCAATCATCTGGCCCGCTCGGACCAGCAATCGCACGCCGCTTCGCGACTCCAGCGCGCCCAGCACCAGCGGCTGAGGTTCCAAACCGCCTTGCAGGGCGGCCGCTTGCGGTTCGGCGGGCGCCGCCTCTTCGTCAGCCGGCGACGCGCTGAGTATGTCAAACCGGTCGCCGCGCTTCAGCAGTTGCAGGCCGGCCACCGCGCCGGCCTTCACCGAAAGAGCTCGCTGCCCCACCGGAATTCCCGCTACCAACCCCGGCCGTGTGCCTTTGGGCAGAAAATCCGCCTCCGTCAAAATCATGCCCGCGGGCTTGTCCCGCGAGAGCACCCGCCCCACGATCAGCGACAGATCGCGCAGCATGGTGGGAGTCGTCACTGTCTGCGGCAGCCAGATCACGTTCAGCTCACGCGTCGTCGGCTGGAGGAGGTCGTCACGCGTCAGCGTGGCATAGGCCGTCACCGGACGGGCCAGAGCCGGGTAGGCGATCTGTCCCGTGCGGTCCTCGCGTCGCGCCGCAATCGTGGAGGGGCCCCACGACAAGTATCCGGTCGCGTAGAGCAGCCCCACGACACCGCCACCGCCCGCCACGAGCGCGAACATGCCCAGGCCGAGCATCGCGAAGACGCTCGGTCCACGCGATGTGGACGTGCGGTTTCTCATCGGTGGCAACTCCCAGACTGCCGGCCCGCTAGGCGTCGGACTCTCTGTGTGGTATCGGTCCTCGAGCGGAGTGCCCTTGCGTCAGGATCGCAAGAAGATTTTTTGGGAAGTTACTCCATGAAGGCCGTCCGCAACGCTTCAGACTTGCCACATCGCCATGCGCCATAACGCATTCGGCGCGACCGCGTACGTCAATACGGCTGCCAGAATCGCCGGCCCGTACGCGAAATCCCGTTGCTTCCGTCCGGCCGCCACCGCTGCCAGCAAAGCCCCGAACAAGGCCGTCCAGAGCAGCACCTCGCAGATTGCCAGTCCGAGTCCCCACCCCAGAGCGACCAGCAACTTCACATCGCCGCCCGCGACTCCGCCGAGAAAATAGAGCAGCCCCAGGATTCCCGCCGCAAGCAGGCCTCCAAGCAAACCTTCCAACAACCGCCACGGCCAAACATCGCCCCGCTCGAACCACAACCCGACGCCGCAAAGCACCACCGCGAGGCAGGCCGCATGCGGGATTTCACGTCGCCACAAGTCGATGATCGCGGCCCACGCCACGGCGCCACAAACGGCCCAGATCGCCCAGGTGGACGAAGTGGCGGGACATTCCCCGGAGATTGCGGTCCAAGCGTCAACCACATCGCCTCCGACAACACGAATCGATTCCCCTAGGCGCCGCGGAGACCGCATAGGGGAATCGAAA
>JBIKVL010000315.1:0-5684 GCA_044356875.1 Pirellulaceae bacterium
ATCGTTTACCGCTCGACGTTTACCTGGACTGGCTGGCGAGCAATCTCGTGGGTCTGGCGAGCGATAACCCCGAGTTGGAAACGCCCGCATTGAGGTTGCCCAAGCAGTTGCCGGCGGGTTGGCTCCGCTACGGCTTGAACGTGGCGAACTGGAAAGAGGCGGTGCGAACGATTTCGCGTCGTTTCCGCTGGTTGGAGCGTACCGCTTCCGCGATGCGCCGCGACTGTCGGCGGTTCGTGGCGGATTCGGGTCCGCCGCCAGGATAGCCGCGCGGCCGACCGGGCCAATGGTCCCGCGCCCTGACCATCCGGGACGACGCCCACCGTTCGCGACTTCAGAGCCTAGAATGCCTTTCCAAAAAAGCTGTCGGCGAACAGCACCGGGGATTGCTGCGCGCGTTCTGACTTCGGACGCGAAAAATAGCTCGCGAAATCCCTTCTACGGAGGGATCGCATATTAATTTGAGCTGACGTTAAGCGTTTCGGACCCCGATCTCACCTCTTCGGCGTGTTGGTGGGAGGTGGAGGACGCGTCGGTGGCAGGTTGAACGCCGCCGTTTGCCCCTCAATCGCCATGGCCCACGGCTGAAATCCAAGAGGATTCTGGCCTTGCCGGGCGGCCACGGGCCAAGAACGAATCAGCAATAGACTGTCTTTTCTTGATGGCGATTTTGGCCAGCGCGCGATTCGCAGGCGGTTTCTGACCTCGGCAGCTTGGAACGCGAGATTGGCAACCTATTTCCCTGTAACCACTTATGTATCGGAACGGCCGCTCCGTCTCCCACGGCGGAGAGGCTGCTGAGTCAACGACATCGGCTCGCTCGCCAGTCGCTTCATCGACCAAACCGGGCAACGAATGCAGGCCGAGAAACCGCTCGCCCAGGCGGAAAACCTACAAAAGACAGTCTATTGACTCTTTCGAAGCGGCTTGGCAGCCCAGCGGAGGCCCGAGGCCCAGCGGAGGCCCAACTGACGGGAGGTCAAGCAGCCAAGCAGCGCGGAGATGCATTGCCGTGGCATTTGGGTGGCGAGGCTCGATTCAAGCTGGGCTCGTCGAAGTCGGCTCCCGACGTCCTTGTACCCGAACTTGGCGCAAGGACTCCATATCGCCGCCAACCTCAACCATCGATGGCGTAAGCCCAAAGGCGATGCTCAAACCGCGACATGCACCCCCCCGAGCCGCCGACGGCCCCATCGCCCAGTGCCAGGATGAGTGACGGTCCATGGCGAGCGAACGCAAGTTTTCCCGCGAATCACCCACATTCCTGGCGCAAACGTGGCAAACCCGCCAGTCCCAACAACCCTCAGGGAAGAGAGTGCGCGGGTTGTTCATCAGGCAACAATCAACGAAACTCTATCGACACCCCTGGCCGGCTGTTACACTTGTTTCAGCTTGTTGGCGAACAGCCCCAGACGCTCCGCACTGAGAGCCCGCACGGTTCGTGGAGCGACGATACGTTGTGCGGGCAGGCAGCTTCCTTTTTTCCTTCCCAGGTTCGGCGCGCCGCGCCGGCTCGAAGCCATGATCCTGACCTGTCCCAAATGTGGCGACGCGGTGCTCGTACCTTCCAGCACGAACCCCTCGGCCGTGGTGCGGTGTCCCCTGTGCCGCGAGTCCTATGCGTTGACGGAGGCTCTGGAACGACTGCCGCCCGTGTTGCAAGTCGTCGAGCCCGGCCACCCCGAACCGGGAAACCCTTTTGGACTCGGTGCCGTTGCCATCGCATCCTCACCGGCCGCTCCCGGCCAGACGCTCATGGAACTCGCCGAGGACTCGACAACGCCCGCTGGGGTGAATGATTGGGACCCCGCTTCCGCTGAGCTTCCCGAGCCGTTCGATCTGCCCGCCGGCCCGGCTGCCTCACCGCGACTCAAGACATCCACTCGGCCGAAGCGCAAGGAAAAGAGCGCTGTCGCCGAGATGCTCAAAGTCGTCCTGGGTGGCGTCGCGGGACTCACCTGCACCCAAGTGTTGCTCTGGTGGGGCTTCCATAACGACCCGTTCGATCTGGCCCGAACCCTCGGCGCGAACAAGCTCACCAGTTGGATCGTCCCCCAAATCTATCGAGCGGCCGCTGCGGGCGCTCCCGGCCCGGCGGCCGTGGCCAGCACCACCCCGGCCGCAGGCTCGGGTTCCGACGCCGCTCCTGGCAACAACGGATTCAACAGCAAGGTCAATTGGGACGCCGTCGTTTCCGGCAAACCGGAATCAAAGCCCTCGAAGGCAAAGACTGGCAATGCGAATCCACTGATGGAAGACGCGCCGTTGCAAGCCGACTTCGATCTACCCGGCAGCAAGCCCGCCGATCCGCTCGCTATCGATTTGACCGATCCACTAGCAGCGCCGACCGCGAAACCAGCAACTCCCTCACCCGAGCCAACGCTCGATCTGAATCCCATCGATCCCGCCAAACCCCAGCCCAAGCCGGCAACCCCCGACGAACCAACGCCGTCGACGCCAGACGAGTCGCCGTCGAAACCGGCGGAGAAGCCGGCCGAGAAGCCGACGGAAAAGCCGGTTACGGAACCAGCCGAGAAGCCAGCCGAGAAGCCTTCCGAAAAGCCAGCGGAAACGCCGGCTGACAAGCCCGCCGCCGAGCCCAAGCCCGAATCCAAACCAGAGCCGAAGACCGAGCCGGCTGGGGAGCCCGCGTCGAAGCCGGCCGAGCCTACGGCCGCCGTGCTGCGGACGGTGGCTGCCGCTCGGACCGCGAATCAACAGTGGCGTGACACGACCGGTGGCGAAAAGGACGTGCGTCGCAAGGCGGCCGAATCGCTGGTCGCCGTCTTGATCGACTTGGCTGGCGACGTGCAGCGGGTCGACGCCGCCGCGCCGGAGGCGGCCGCGGCGCTCGATGCGGTCGGCACGTTGGCCAAGGAACTGTCCACGGAAGCGGGCACGACGAAGGTTGTCGAAGTCCTTACGGCGGGCAATATGGACGCGGCCGAGCGCAAGTCGCCCGCCATCGCGCTCGTCGGCGCCGTGAAGGCGACCGCCAAAGAGGGCGATTTCTTCGTGACCGAAATGCAGCTCGGCGACAAGGACAAACGCACCGTTCGCGTGCTCTCGCCGGCCGATCCCGGATTCGCCGCCGAGACCAAGGTGCTGGTGATCGGCGATTTGACGGACACCAAGGCCCAGCCGATCGAAGGCTACTCGGGGGAACCCGGGGTCGTGGTGGTCGCTCGACACCGCGGTTTCGTTTGGGCTCCCTGATCGCGCGGACGTCCGCATTCCGCTAAACTGCCGCTCAAAGCCCGCTCTGCCGCCGCGAGTTTGGTGGCCAGCGAGCTTCATTCACGCCGCGTTCCTGGCTGGAACGCGGCGTTTGCTTTATCCAACACCCACTGGCGCGAAAGGACCTTTCCGCGATGGAAGCCGCTGGCCTGGAATTCTTACAAGCGTTGCTGGAAACTCCCAGTCCCTCCGGTTACGAGCGGCCGGTGCAGGACGTGGTGCGGAAGTACGTGGGCGAATTCGCGGACGACGTGCGCACCGACCTGCACGGGAATGTGATCGCGAGCATCAATCCGACGGGCGCGATGCGGGTCATGTTCGCGGGCCACTGCGACCAAATCGGCTTGCTGGTGACCCAGATCGACGATAACGGATTCATCTATTCGCAGCCGATCGGCGGCTGGGATCCCCAGCAATTGATCGGCCAGCGGATGGTGATTTGGACGGCCACCGGTCCGGTGCCCGCCGTGATCGCCCGCAAGCCGATCCATCTGTTGACGGAAGAGGAACGCAAGCAGGTCGTCAAGCAGCAGGATCTGTGGCTCGACATCGGCGCGCGTAACAAACAGGAAGCGGCCGAACTGGTGCGGATCGGCGACCCGGTCACCTTGCGGCTGGGGTTTCAGGCGATGCGGAACGGCTTGGCGAACGCTCCGGCGATGGACAACAAAACGGGGCTCTGGGTGGTGTTGGAGGGACTGCGTCGCGCGAAACAGCGCGGCGTCCGCTGCGCCCTGCATGCCGTCTCGACGGTGCAAGAGGAAATCGGTTTGCGAGGCGCGCAAACGAGCGCGTTCGGTATCGACCCGCATGTCGGGATCGCGGTCGATGTGACGCACGCGACCGACTGCCCCACCATCGACAAACGCCAACAGGGCGAGGTCGGCTTGGGCAAGGGACCGGTCATCTTTCGCGGACCGAACATGAACCCGCGGATCACCGAGCGGCTAATCGCCACCAGCCAAACGCTCAGCCAGCCATTCCAGTTGTCGGCCATTGGCCGCGCGACGCCCAACGACGCCAATGTCCTGCAAATCACGCGTGGCGGAGTCGCGGTCGGGCTGGTCAGCATTCCCAACCGCTACATGCACAGCGCCGTCGAAATGGTGTCGCTCGACGACCTCGACCGCGCCGCCGAACTGCTCGCCGCCTTCGCTGCCGGCTTGCAAGGGGACGAGGATTTCCGCCCGTAATTGGAGCTAACTGCGTCATGCGGCCACACGCAAGTTTACGCGTCGCGAGCCTCTGGATCGCGCTCTTGCTACTCCAGCGATTGCCGCTCCCGGTGCTCGCCGTCGCGTTCGCCGAGGACGGCGTCAAGCCCGCCATAGTCCCGGGTGTTTCGGTGGACCAAACGCGGCTCGACCGCCTTCGCACGGCACGGATGCCGGCCTTCGACCGGCCGCTGATGTTCGACACGCCCGAGGCCGACGCGGTCCTTGCGGCGTTGGAGATTTTTCCGCCGGACAATCTATGGAACCTTCCGGTCGATCAATGGCCGGTCGCGGCGAATTCGCGCGCGATGATCGCGGCGATCGGCGCCGACAAGCCGTTGCGTTACAACCCGGACATGGCGTTTGTGCTCGTTCCGCCCGGCCAGCCGAAGGTCGAAGTGCGGATCAACGCCTATCCGGGCGAATCCGATCCGGGCCCATTCCCCGTGCCCGACAACACGCCGATCGAAGGCTGGCCCGCGAACTTCCG
The DNA here is from genome assembly GCA_044356875.1 of Pirellulaceae bacterium. GTDB lineage: Bacteria > Planctomycetota > Planctomycetia > Pirellulales > Pirellulaceae > CAIXSC01. The sequence continues at coordinate 4,942 of JBIKVL010000315.1, forward strand.
TCGCGAGCCCCCCACGCGTTCCCTAACGCTTGACGATGTCCAGCGCGGCAAACCGTCGCTCGACGCCGACCGCCATGGAATCGTCGTCGATCCGGTGAATCGGAAGTTGTACGAGTTTTATCGCTTGACCCGCACCGATGGCGGTTGGACCGCGGAGCAGTCTTCGGTATTCGATCTGTCGTCGAATCGGCAACGCCCCGATGGCTGGACCAGCGCCGATGCGGCCGGACTGCCAATCTTCCCCGCCGTCGTCCGCTACGATGAACTGGCGCGCGGTCGGATCGAGCACGCGTTGCGGGCCACATTCCGCGACACTCGCCGAGCGTATGTGTATCCGGCGACGCACTACGCCAGTCGCAAGACCGATCCGCGTTTTCCGCGCATGGGCGAGCGTTTTCGGTTGCGAAAGGACTTTGACACCTCGAAGTTTTCGCCGCCCGTGCGAACGATCCTCGAAGCGTTGAAGCGCTACGGCATGTTCTGCGCGGACAACGGGATCGACTGGGCGTTGTCGGTGGCGCCGGACGAGCGAATTCCGGTGCTGCACGACGAGCTACGAAAGGTGAAGGGCGGGGATTTCGAGGTCGTCGAACCGCCGCCGGGATACGCGCCGCCAACGCTCAAACCCGGTCGACGCGATTGAGCCGCTCCATGCGGGCCCGGAGCGATGGATTGTTGGCGACCAACGTGGCGATGCGCGGCCAGGAAAGTCCTTCGGCGCCGAGCGATTCGAAGATGACCTG
>JBIKVL010000316.1:0-5666 GCA_044356875.1 Pirellulaceae bacterium
AATGTGCTGGGTTCGCCGCTGGATCCGACGATCACCATCACGCCGGTGGACCGCAAGACGGGTGGAGGTCCCGTTCGCGCCACGGACTCGCGGCCGAATCAACTCGGCATGCCTCCTGTCGGCGGCCTGAATCGCGACACGCTCGATCCCGTGCTCGACTTCACCGTACCGGCGGACGGCGAGTACGTATTGCGGATTGAGGATGATCGCGGCAACGGCGGTCCGGATTTCGTTTATCGCGTGGAGATCCAACCGGAGACCGACGCGGTGCTGACGTACATTCCGCTCGAGCCTGAAAACCAGTTCACGCCGCAGGCCCGCCAAGTGATCAACGTGCCGGCTGGCAACCGTTACAACACGTCGGTGTCGATTTTCAACACCAATCGGCCGTTCGCGGGCGAACTGGAATTGGTTGCGATTGGACTGCCGGAAGGGGTCACGATGCGGGCCCCGCGGATCACGGCGTCGATGCCCCGAGTGCCCGTGGTGTTCGAAGCGGCGCCAGGCACTCGGACGCAGGGCATGCTGATCGATATCGTCGCGCGGCCGGTGGCTGAACCGGACGCCGCCAGCAACGCGAACGGCGCCGCCAGCCCAGCGGCCGCCAACCCGGCGGCGCCACCGAGCGGCTTCCGCCAAGTGATCGCGATGAACCAATACGGCAACAACGACTTTTATCTGCACACGGTGCTCGACCGATTGCCGTTGGCGGTGACGCAGTCCGTGCCGTTCCACCTGGAAGTGGAAGAGCCCAAGTCAGCGCTCGTCCAAAACGGCGAGATGACGCTCAAGTTCCGCGTGGTCCGCGAAGCGGGCTTTGACGGGCCGGTGACGGTCAGCATGGAGTGGCGGCCCAGCGGCGTGACTGGGGCGACGCCGATCACGATTCGTTCGGGTCAAGCGGAAGGCGAGTACCTGTTGAGCGCCGCGCGGACCGCCGTGGCGGGGGCCAACCAAGTCACGCTGACGGCGGTTAGTGGCGGTGAGCGACCGGGCTATTACGACAATTCGAATCGCTCGTACGTCGCCAGCCATCCGTTCAAGTTGACGGTGGCCGAACCGCACGTCGACGCGCGATTTGCTCGGTCGTCGATCGAACGCGGCAAGACGGCGCCGTTGACGGTGAAGCTCAATTCGCTCCGCCCGTTCGCGGGAACCGCGAAGGCGACGCTGGCGCGGCTGCCCCGAGGCGTGCAACTGGTCGAGCCGTTCCAGGAGATCACGACCGATTCGAAGGAAGTGACCTTCACGCTGCGGGCCACCGAAGAGTGCCTCGTGGGCAGTTACCAAGGATTGACGCTCGACCTGTCGGTCATCGAGGACGGCCAGACGGTCCGCCAACTGTGCGGTTCGGGAACGCTCCGGGTCGACGCCGAACGCGGCGTCGCGCGGGCGCGGTAACCCGTTCGTCGCCGTTCCACCCACCGATTTCCATTCGCTTTCCTGTTCACTCGAAGAACTCCGTTCGCGCGAATTACTTCGTTCGCGGAAAGTCGCTATGAGCACCTTTGTCGTCCATCGCCGCACGCGCCTCCGCCATCTGCTGTTCGCCACCGCCGCTGCCGCCGCCGCCGGGTTCGCGGTGGGCGTCGTCTGCCTTTCCCCCAGCGGCCGCTCGGTCGCGCGGGCCGAAACATCCGCAGTAAAAGACGCGGCCACGAAAGACGCGGCTGCGAAAGACGCGGCTGGCGCGAAGGCCGGGTTGGCGGTGTATCCCCGCGAGCTGCGATTGCGGGGCCAGGGCGATCGCCAGTCGGTGGTGGTGCAGCTTGTGGACGCGCAAGGCACGACGCGGGATGTGACGGCCGAGTCGCAGTTCGCGGTGTCCGACGCGAAACTTTCGACGCTGGATGGTTCGGCCGTTCGCGGCGTGGGTGACGGCGCCACGAAGCTGGTCGTGCGTCATGGGGCCGAGTCGACGGAGATACCGGTGACGATCGAGCGGTCGTCGGTGGCGCGGCCGATCAGTTTCCGCTTGGACGTGATGCCGATTTTCATGAAGCATGGCTGCAACAACGGCAGTTGCCATGGTTCGGCGCGGGGCAAGGACGGCTTCATGTTGTCGCTGTTCGGCTACGATCCGGCGGGCGACTACTACCGATTGACGCGTCAAATGATTGGCCGCCGCTTGGACTTGGCGGTGCCGGAAAAGAGCCTGTTGCTGGAGAAGGCCACGGGCGAGGTGTCGCACACGGGCGGACAGTTGTTCGAGGAAAACCACGAAGACTACAAGACGCTTCTGGCTTGGTTGAAAGCGGGCGCTCCGGACGATTCGGGCGCGACGCCCGAGCCGCTCGGCATCGAACTGGTTCCTCCCAAAATGGTGTTTGGCGGCGACGCCACGACGCAGCGAACGGTGGTGCTCGCGCGGTACTCGGACGGTTCGGTCCGCGATGTGAGCCGGCTCGCGTTGTTCATGTCGAACAACGAGTCGGTGGCCTCGATCGGCAAGGATGGGTTGGTGAAAGGAAACGGCCGTGGCGGCGCGTTCGTGTTCGCCCGCTTCAACAAGTTCACCGTCGGCTCGGAAGTGATTATGCTGCCGACCGACGACCGTTTCGTTTGGCCCGACACGCCGACCCACAATTACATCGACACGCTGGTGTTCGACAAGCTGCGAAAGCTGCACATGGCGCCTTCCGAGTTGTGCTCGGATGAGATGTTCCTCCGCCGCGTCTATTTGGATTTGATCGGCTTGCCGCCATCGCGCGAGGAATTCGATCGCTTCATCGCGGACACCGATCCGGCGAAGCGTTCGAAGCTGATCGACCAGTTGCTGGACCGCGACGAGTTCGTCGACATCTGGGCGATGAAGTGGGGCGAAATGCTCCGGATCCGCTCGGTGAACAACCAGCCGCAGTACGGCCGCGACGCCAAGGCGATGTGGACCTACGCCGCTTGGGTGCGCGATCAAATGGCGGCCAATCGGCCGATCAACGCGTTCGTCGCGGACCTGATCACGGGCAGCGGCAGCAACCTCAAGTCGCCCACGTCGAACCTATACACGGCGGCCGAGCGGCTCACGCCGCTGAAGACGGCCGAAGATATCGCGCAGGTGTTTCTGGGCACTCGTATCCAGTGCGCTCAGTGCCACAACCATCCGTTCGATCGTTGGACGATGGACGACTACTACGGCTTCGCCGGTTTCTTCGCCGGCGTGAACATGAAACGCGGCGTCGAGGGCCGCGAAGTGATCGTCTACAACAACAACGCGGCGAACACCGTCGAACATCCAGTCGATGGCCGCCGCATGAAGCCCAAGGAGTTGGGTGGCGTCGAGCCCGAAGTCGACGGCAAGGATCCACGGCAGGCGTTGGCGGCGTGGATGACCTCCGGCGACAACGAAGCGTTCCGCCAGACGATGGCGAACGTGATCTGGGCCCACTTCTTCGGCCGCGGCATTGTCGAACCTGTCGACGACGTTCGGATCAGCAATCCGCCCAGCAACAAGGAACTGCTCGACGCGATCGGCCTGAAGCTCGCCGAGTACGGTTTCGACAAAAAGAAGCTGATTCGCGACATCTGCAATTCGCGGACGTATCAGCTCTCGTCGGCGACCAACGCGACCAACGAACTGGATGACGCGTACTTCTCGCATGGCTACGTCCGCCGGCTGCGGGCGGAAGTGCTGCTCGATGTGATCACGCGTGTTACCGGCACCGAGGATCGATTCCCGCAATCGCCGCCGGGCACGCGGGCCGTGCAACTGTATTCGGGCAGCCTCTCGAACTACTTCCTGACGACGTTCGGCCGGGCGCCGCGGGAAAGCGCCTGCTCGTGCGAAGTGAATAGCGAAGCGAATCTTTCGCAGGCTTTGCACTTGGTCAACGGCGACACGGTAACGCAAAAGATCGCCGCGAGCCGCCTGATTCCGACGCTGTTGCAAGAAAAGAAATCGACCGCCGAGATCATTCACGAACTGTACGTCCGCGTGCTGAGCCGCAAGCCGACCGCCGACGAAGTCCGGAAGCTGGAAGACATCGTCAACGGCGAATCGTCCGATCCCAATCGCGCGGTCGAACTGGCCGCGCTGCAAGCCCGCGCCGATGTGGCCTACCGCCGCTTGGAGGAAGTGCTCGCCAAGCTCAAGGCCGACTACGAAAAGCTGATGAACGACGGCCAGGAGGAAGCGGCGCTCGAAACGCTGCGGCAACAGATCGCCAACGCGGAACGGCAGTTGGCCGCCTCGCGTCAGCGATTCCAGGGACAGACCCACAACTTGATTTACGCCGACATCCTGTGGGGCCTGTTCAACAGCACCGAGTTCGCCTTCAACCACTAACCGCTCGCGGCCGAGATTCCCCATGCGACTGCGCTTTGTTCCGTTGACGCTCGACCGTTCGGTATTCCGCGCGATGCTGTTCGTGGCCACGCTGTGGATCGCGGCGCATGACATTCCCGTCAACGCTCAAGCTCCGGCGGCGAAAGACAAGGATGTCGTGACCTACAAGGACCATGTGCTGCCGATCCTCCGCAAGCATTGCGGGAACTGCCACAATCCCGACAAGGCGACGTCCGATCTCAACGTGATGACCTATCAATCGCTGATGGCGGGCGGCGCCAGCGGCGAAGCGATCTCGCCGGGCAAGCCGGACCAGAGTTTGCTGTACCGCGTGGTGGCGCACTTGGACGAGCCGGTGATGCCGCCGCGTCAGCCGCGGATTCCCGAAGCGGAATTGATTTCGCTCAAGCGGTGGATCGAGCTCGGCGCGCCGGACACGGCGGCCGGCGCGGCGAAGAATCTCGCTCGCAAGGTCGACATCGACATCGCGGCCGTTTCGATCGGCAAGCCGGAGGGACCGCCGCCGATGCCGAAGTCGCTGCCGGAAGTGTCGCTCGCCAAAACGGCTCGGCCGCATCCCGTGACCGCGTTGGCGGCCAGTCCATGGGCGCCGCTGGTTGCGGTCGCGGGCCATGAACGCGTTTCGCTCCACCGCACCGACACGCTCGAAAAAGTCGGCGACCTCGCTTTCCCGGAACGCATTCCGCACGTCCTGAAGTTCAGCCGCAACGGTAAATTGTTGCTGGCGGCCGGCGGCCGCGGCGCGTCGGACGGCAAAGTCGTACTGTTCGATGTCGAATCGGGCAAACGGATCGCCGAGATTGGCGACGAATCCGACGCGGTGCTCGCGGCCGACCTCAGCGCGAACCACCAACTGGTCGCGCTCGGCGGCCCCTCGAAGCTCGTCAAGGTATTCGACACGGCGACCGGCGAACTGCGTTACAAGGTGAAGAAGCATACCGACTGGATCACGTCCGTCGAGTTCAGCCCCGATGGCGAACTGCTCGCGTCCGGCGACCGCAATGGCGGGGCCTTCATCTGGGAGGCGGCGACGGGCGGAATTGTCTTCACGTTGGGAGATCACCGCGAATCGATCACCGATCTGAGTTGGCGAGCGGACTCGCAGATGCTCGCCACCGCCAGCGAAGACGGTCGCGTCATTCTCTGGTACGCCGAGGACGGTTTTCCCACCCGGTCGATCAATGCCCATGCCGCGAACCCGGCGGCCGCGACCCGTGGCGCTCCCTCGCCGCGGAACAAGCTGCCGGGCGTGCTCTCGGTTCGCTACGCGATGAACGGCATGTTCGCGAGCGTGGGCCGGGATAGCTCGGCGCGGCTCTGGAAGGCGGACGGGACGCAAGCCGCGAAGTTTGAAGGCTTCGGC
>JBIKVL010000317.1:0-5652 GCA_044356875.1 Pirellulaceae bacterium
AAAAGGGGACGCGAATCCACACGCGACAACCAACGACGCTCGGAACTACGCTTGGAGGTGAGGGCAAACGCCGCTCACAGCGGAATTTTTTCCCACCGGTCTCGCCGAACGAAATCCGCTCGACTTTGGCCAGAGTGTAGGGCGTTTCGAACGCGTCGCAACCGCCCTAAGCTCGGAAATACAGACCGCCTTGCCGACGCTGCCCAGGTTTCGCGCAGCCACCGCCCGCCGTTCAGGCAGTTCTCACACGATTCCGCCTGGATCGGCCGTCGTGCTGAGAGACAGCAACCTGCGCGCCAATCAAGTTGCTATTTGCTAGTTGCTAGTTGCCAGTTGCCAGTTGCCAGTGGTTGATGGTTGGTGGTTGGTGGTCGGTCGATAACGCGATGGCGGGAGGTGGGGCGGTAGTTGGTTTTTAGGTTTCGGACGGCAAGGCGGACCAAAACTGGTCCAACCGGGATTCGCTTGGGTTCCGCGTAAGATTCGTGCCTAGAACCACTTCGGAGCCACGCCGCAAGCCAGCGCGGCTTGCGACGCGGGGTTTTCGGAGGCATCACGCAGGTGTCCAACGGTCTTTTCCAAAAAAGGCGGCCGTTCGTGAGTTAAATTAGCCAGCGGCCGGATGCACCTTAACGAACGATTTCCCATGGTGGGTTGCGTCCCCGCAGAGCCCAACCCCGCTTCTCTTGGTTCCAACAGTCTTGGCAGCCACTGGCCCACCGCCAATCCACACCTGGACACCTGCGCCATGCCTCCGAAAATCCTGCGGCGATAGCCGCACTCTGCGACTTCTTCGAGGGCGAACCACAGGAAGCCACGCGGACATCGGAAAGTGGCAAGCACTGAACGGATTGGCCAACAGCCTCCAATCATCGGCCTCGAACCACTAGCCACCCGCCACCAACCACTGCCCACTGCCCACGGCCCACCCGCCACCCAGCAACTGGCAACTGGCAACTGGCAACTGGCAACTGGCAACTGGCAACTTCCCACCGCGCTTCTGCCAAATTGACACTTGACCCCACCAAGGTCCCTGGGTGTCCCGCGACGCGATGTCGTAAGCCGTTTTATGGCAGAGTGTTACGGATGCAATTCGCATTTTGGCACGCGGCTTGCTGCTACGACGGCCAACAACGCAGGGCCTGCCAATTCCAGCGGCCAGTCGTGATTCCGCCCGCAGGGCGAGTGATTCGTCAATACACTTGGAGGTATGGTCTCGTGGCAAAGCAAATGGTTTTTGACGACGAAGCGAGGCAACCGCTGTTGGCGGGCGTTTCCAAGCTCGCCCGAGCGGTTCGGAGCACGCTCGGCCCCCGTGGCCGCAACGCGGTGCTCGACAAAGGATGGGGCTCGCCCAAAGTCACCAAAGACGGCGTCACGGTCGCGGAAGACATTGAGCTGGACGATCCGTACGAGAATCTCGGCGCCAAGCTTGTCAAGGAGGCCGCGAGCAAGACCAACGACGTTGCTGGTGACGGCACCACCACCGCCACCGTCTTGGCCGAAGCGATTTTCCGCGAAGGCCTGAAAATGATCGCCGCCGGCGCGGACCCGATGGCTCTGTCCCGCGGCATCGCTAAAGCCACCGAGGCGGTTGGCGAAACCATCACGAAGATGGCGGAGAAGATCAACGAGAAGAGCCGCAAGGAAATCGAGCAGGTCGCGACGATCGCTGGCAACAACGATCCGTCCATCGGCAAGGTGCTCGCGGACGCCTTCATGAAGGTCGGCAAGAACGGCGTGATCACGGTCGAGGAAGGACGAGGCCGCGAAACGGCGGTGGATGTCGTCGAAGGGATGCAGTTCGACCGTGGGTTCCTCTCGCCCCACTTTGTCACGAACGCCGACGAAGTGATCGTCGAGCTGGACAACTGCTATATCTTGATCCACGAGGAAAAGATCTCGTCGAACAAGAAGCTGATCCCGCTGCTCGAAGCGATCAGCAAGGCGAACAAGCCGCTCTTGATCATCGCCGAAGATATCGAAGGCGAGGCCTTGGCGACGCTGGTCGTGAACAAGATGCGCGGCATCTTGCAAGTGGCGGCCGTGAAGGCCCCCGGCTACGGCGATCGTCGCAAGGCGATCCTCGGAGATATCGCCGTGCTGACGCGGGCCCAGCCGATCTTCAAGGATTTGGGGATCGACCTGGAGAGCGTGAAGCTGTCGGATCTCGGCCGGGCGAAGAAGGTGAAGATCACGTCCGAAGAGACGACCATCGTCGACGGTGTGGGCAGCAAGGAAGAGATCGAAGGTCGTGTGCAGCAGATTCGCGACGAAATCGGCCGCACCGACAGCGAGTACGATCGCGAAAAGTTGCAAGAGCGGCTGGCCAAGCTGGCCGGCGGTGTCGCCCAGATCAGTTGCGGTGCGGCGACCGAAACGGAGATGAAGGAAAAGAAGTGGCTCGTCGAAGACGCCAAGAACGCGACCCAAGCGGCGCTCGAGGAAGGGATCGTTCCCGGTGGCGGAGTGGCGTTGCTGCGGGCTGAAAAGGCGATCGACAAGTTGGAACTGTCGGGCGACGAAAAGCTCGGGGCCACCATCATCCGCAATGTGCTCGATCAGCCCCTGCGGGCCATCGCCAAGAATGCGGGCCGAGATGGCGCGGTCGTCGTCAACCGCGTGCGAAATCTCAAGGGTAAGAACGAAGGTTGGGATGCGGACAAGGACGAGTTCTGCGATCTCGTCAAGGCGGGTGTGATCGATCCGGCGAAGGTCGTCCGCACGGCCCTCCAGAACGCTTCCAGCGTCGCCTCGCTGCTGCTGACGACTTCGTCGCTGATCACGGACATTCCGAAGGACGAGAGCGACGAGGGCGGCCACGGTGACCACCATGACCATGGCATGGGTGGAATGGGTGGAATGGGTGGCATGGGAGGAATGGGTGGCATGGGCGGCATGGAAGGCATGATGTAAGCCGGTGCCAATGAGATAACGATTCGAGCGGCCAAGAAACGGGTGAACAGGCCGCTCGGGTCAGACGTGACGCGTCTACGACATTTGCAGCTTTCAAAACAACACATACTGGTTTCGCGAGAGGAGAGAATGGAATGAGCAAGATCAAGTTGCGTCCGCTGGATGACCGTGTCGTGGTGCAGCCGCTCGAGGCCGAAGAGCGAACGGCGGGTGGCATTGTGCTGCCGGATTCAGCGAAGGAAAAGCCGCAGCGGGGCACGGTTGTCGCCGTCGGTCCGGGGCGGTTGCTCGACAACGGCAAGCGGGGCGAGCTGTCGGTGCAGGAAGGCGACGAAGTGATCTACGGCAAGTACGGCGGGTCGGATGTGAAGTTGAACGGCCAAGAGGTGAAGATCCTCCGGGAACACGACATCTTGGCGAAGATTGTCAAGTAACCGGCGCCGAGCCCAGATGTCTCCGCCTTTGTCCCCGACATTCCCTCTTTTTTCCACAAGGAAACGCCAGCGTGGCTAAGCAATTGATGTTCGAAGATCACGCCCGAGCCAAGATGCTCCAGGGCGTGGAAAAACTGGCCCATGCGGTGGCCGTGACGTTGGGTCCGACGGGCCGCAACGTGATTATCGACAAGTCGTTCGGCGGTCCCACCGTGACGAAGGACGGCGTGACGGTCGCGAAGGAGATCGAACTCGAAGACCGCTTCGAGAACATGGGCGCCAAGCTGGTTGTCGAAGTCGCTCAGAAGACCTCGGACCTCGCGGGCGACGGCACGACGACGGCCACGGTGCTCGCCCATGCCATCTTCAAGGAAGGGCTGCGGAACATTGTCGCCGGCAGCAATCCGATGGCCGTTCGTCGCGGCATTGAAAAGGCGGTTCAGGCGGCCGAAGCCAAGCTGCTCGCGATGGCCAAGCCGGTGACCAGCAAGGAGGAAGTCGCGAACGTTGGGGCGATCAGCGCCAACAACGACAAGGCGATTGGCGACTTGTTGGCCGATGCGTTGCATCGCGTTGGCCAGGATGGCGTGATCACGGTCGAAGAAGGCAAAACGACCGCGACGAAGGTCGATTACGTCGACGGCATGCAGTTCGACAAGGGATTCGTCTCGCCGTATTTCATCAATCGGCCGGCGAACATGGACTGCGTCTTGGAAGACCCGTTCATCCTGATCCACGAAAAGAAAATCGGGAACATCCGCGAGTTGGTTCCGATTTTGGAGAAGGTGAGCCAGACGGGGCGTCCGCTGTTGATTATCGCTGAGGATGTCGAGGCCGAGGCGTTGACGCTGCTCGTGGTCAACAAGCTCCGCGGAGTGCTCAACGTCTGTGCCGTGAAGGCTCCGGGGTTCGGCGATCGCCGCAAGGCGATGCTGGGCGACATCGGCGTTTTGACGGGCGGGACGATGATCAGCGACGATCTCGGTCTGCAGCTCGAAAACCTGTCGCTCGAACATCTGGGCCGCGCCAAGAAGGTCACGGTTGACCGCAACAACACGACGATCGTCGAGGGGGCGGGCGAGCGTGGCGAGATCGATAAGCGGATTCTGCAGATCCGCAACCAGATCGGCCAAACGGAAAGCGAGTACGACAAGGAGAAGTTCCAAGAGCGGCTCGCGAAGTTGGCGGGCGGCGTCGCGGTGATCTCTGTCGGTGCCGAGACCGAAGCCGACATGAAGCAGAAGAAGGCCCGGATCGAAGACGCGTTGCACGCGACGCGGGCGGCCGTCGAAGAGGGCATTTTGCCGGGTGGCGGCGTGGCTTTGCTGCGTTGCATCGAAGCGGTCGAGAAGGCCCGCGATGCGGCTAAGGGGGATGAGCGGGTTGGCGTCTCCATCGTCCTCGGGGCCTTGCCGGCGCCGATGCGGTCGATCGTCGACAACGGCGGCCGCGATGGATCGGTCGTGGTGGACGAAGTGTTGCAAAAGCCGCAAAACATGGGCTATGACGCCAACGCGGACCAGTACGTCGACATGGTCAAGGCGGGCATTATCGATCCGGTGAAGGTGGTTCGGACGGCGCTCGGCAACGCGGCGAGCATCTCCGCGTTGTTGCTCACCACCGAGGCGCTCGTCACCAACTTCGATAAGGACGACAAGAAGAAGACCAAGGCTGAAGGCGCGATTCGTTAAGCGAAACGCTTCGGCTTGGGAATCGTTGGTTTGCCGCCGCCGCCCCGTGCGGTGGCGGGATAGGATCACGGTTCCGCGTGGCGGAACCGCAGTTTTCACAAGACCACTGGCTGCTCGCGAACCGTCGAGCGGCGGTGGTCTTTTTTGAACGCCATGAGCCCGATGGCCAAAAAACGCGACTATTACGAAGTGCTCGGCGTGCCCCGGACGGCCTCGGCCAAGGAGATCGCGTCCGCGTACCGCAAGCTGGCCATCAAGTACCATCCCGACAGCAACCAAGGAGACGCGGACGCTGTCGAGAAGTTCAAGGCGTGCGCCGAGGCTTACGAGGTCTTGAACGACCCGGAACGGCGGGCCCGCTACGACCAGTATGGCCATGCCGGCGTCGAAGACCGGCACACGCAATTCAACGATGTCCAGGACATCTTCGAAGCGTTCAGCGACATCTTCGGCGGTGGCGGCGGCGGGGCGGGTGGCGGGATCTTTGGCGATTTGTTCGGCGGAGCGGGTGGTCGCCGGCAGAAGCGTTCGCGTCGGGGGGCGGATATCCGCGTCGATGTCGCGTTGGATCTGGAAGAGTCCGCGCGTGGCGTGACAAAGAAAGTCGAGTT
>JBIKVL010000318.1:0-5651 GCA_044356875.1 Pirellulaceae bacterium
CTCCCGCTCCGGCCAAGCCTGAAGCCAAGCCGGCCGCCGATGACGACCTGTTCGGCGAGGAAAAGCCAGCCGCTCCGCCGGCCCCCGCTCCGGCCAAGCCTGAAGCCAAGCCGGCCGCCGATGACGACCTGTTCGGCGACCCCGCTCCGGCTGCGAAAGACGCCGCTTCTCCGGCCGCCAAAGACGGGGCCGCGACGGAAGCCGCGCCAGCGAAGCCCGAAGACGCGCCTCAGCCCAAGCCGGCCGCCAACGATGATCCGTTCGGCGCGGTGCGTCCGATTGGACAGCCCCAACGGCTCTGGACCGACAACACCGGCAAGTTCCGCGTCGAAGCGAAACTCGTCGAAATCGCCCCGACCCATGTCCGCTTGCTCAAGGACAACGGCCGGCACGCGACCGTTCCGATGAATCGGCTGAGCGGCGTGGATCGTCAATTCGTCGAGCGGCTCGCCGCCCAGATGAAGTCGGACACCAACGAAAAGTTGGCGGGACGATAGTCGATAGGGCAGAGCATCGCCTGCTCCTTGGCGAATAGCTATTCGAACTCAACAGAGGATGGGACTCGCTAGACGGGTTCCATCCTCTGTGCGTTTTCCAACGCTCGCCTAAGATATCGCAGTTATCGCCGGTTCGCCCACACTTGCGTCCGTTAGACGGCGCTCGCTATGGTACGATTCGCGGCGGATGAAGCGATTACTCGGTGACAGGAGAAAACGTGCGATGCGAAAGACGCTATGGCGGATGAGTTGGGGCGCATGTGCGCTCTCGTTGGGATTGTCCTTCGGCTGTGCGCCGCCGGAACCGCCGCCGGCGCGGAAGTCGAGCGGTAGCTCCAGTGCGACCACGGGCGCCTCGGCACCCAAGGAAGAAGCGAAGCCCGCCGAGGAAAAACCCGCCGAGGAAAAACCAACCGAAGAGAAGCCCGCCGACGAAAAGCCAGCGGCCGAAGATAAGCCGGCAGCCGAAAAGCCGGCGGACGAGAAGCCGGCGGACGAGAAGCCGGCAGCCGAGAAGCCGGCCGACGAACCAGCCAAGCCTGAAGCCGCAAAGCCAGAAGCGGAACCGGCGAAACCCGCCCCCGAGAAACCGGCGGAGGACAAGCCGGCCGAAGCGAAGCCGGCTGCTGAGAAGCCAGCCGAAGAGAAACCAGCCGGAGCCGCCGTGAAACTCGGGTCGGGCGATCTGACAGCCGGCATTCCGGGCGACGGTGCCCTGTCGGTCGAGGCGATCCAGAAGTGGCTCGACGAGCCCAAGAATCACGAAGTGCTCGCCGTGCAACTGCCCGAAGGTTTGGCGGCGGGCGTCGCGCTGCTGAACATTCCGCAAGACAATCCGATGACGCGCGCGAAGATCGAACTGGGGCGACAGCTCTACTTCGACACGCGGCTGTCGTCGGACAACACGGTCTCGTGCGCCAGTTGCCACCATCCGGACAACGGTTACGCCCGCGACACGCAGTTCGGTGTTGGCGTGAAAGGACAGATGGGCGGCCGCAACTCGCCGACCAGCTTCAACCGGATCCTCAGCGGAGCCCAATTCTGGGATGGCCGCGCCGCGTCGCTGGAAGCGCAGGCGGTCGGCCCGATCGCCAATCCGATCGAAATGGGCAACACGCATGAAAAATGCGTGGACGCGCTCAAGGGAATCGAAGGCTACAAGCTCCAGTTCGAGAAGGTTTTCCCGGGCGAAGGCGTGACCATCGGCAATGTTGGCAAAGCGATCGCGGCGTTCGAGCGGTCGATTGTGACCGGTCCTTCCGCTTACGAGTTTTATGAGCCGCTGCGGGTTTTTGAAGCGGCAAACAAGGAAGATCTGGCCGACCTGGAAGCGTTGAAGAAGGAAGATCCCGAGCTGTTCGCCAAGTACGAGACTCTGAAGAAGGCCAGCGACGCGAAGCCGATGAGCGTCGAGGCCCGTCGAGGACGCGACCTGTTCTTCAGCGAAAAGGCGAATTGCACCGCGTGCCACGTCGGCGCGAACTTCTCGGACGAGAAGTACCACAACATCGGCGTGGGAATGGATAAGGAGAAGCCGGATCTCGGCCGCTTCGAAGTGACGAAGGACGAGAAGGACAAGGGGGCGTTCAAGACGCCAACCCTCCGGAACATCTCCCAGACCGGACCGTACATGCACGACGGTTCGCAAAAGACGCTCGAGGAAGTGGTCGAGTGGTACGCCAAGGGTGGACACCCGAACCCGCATCTCAGCGACAAAATGAAAAAGCTGGAATTGTCCGACCAGGACAAGAAAGATCTGGTGGCCTTTATGATGTCGCTGACCGGCGACTTGCCGGTGGTCCGCGCTGACCGCCTGCCGTAACGGCTCTTCGTTTGGAAATCAGTGCGATCCGTCGTTCGCGGAATGGCGAACGAATGGGGAATTGCGATTTAGGGCGGGCCGCTGCGAGCGGCCCGCCCTTTTTCGTATAACAATCCCTTCGAGTTGCCGTGTCCCTTGGTGCTGCACGAGCGGGAGCTGGGAAGATGTTGGAGCTGTTTGGACAGATCGAGGAAGCGGTCGCGGTGATTCGCCAACGATGGGCGGGGCGTCCGCATGCCGGCATCATCCTCGGGACAGGGCTGGGCGGATTGGTCGACGAAATCGAAGTCGAGGCGTCGCTCGATTACGCCGAGATTCCGCATTTCCTGCGATCCACGGCCGCCAGCCATCGCGGTCGGCTCGTCTGTGGCCGGCTGCGCGGCCTGCCGGTCGTCGCGATGGAAGGCCGGTTCCACATGTACGAGGGCTACTCGCTGAAGCAAGTCACGCTGCCCGTGCGCGTGATGAAAGCGCTCGGGGCGGAACTGTTGGTTGTCTCGAACGCCTGCGGCGGCATGAACCCGAACTATCGGGCGGGCGACATCATGGTGATCGAGGACCACATCAATCTGATGGGCGACAATCCGCTGATCGGCATCAACGACGATCGACTCGGTCCGCGTTTCCCCGACATGAGCGAACCGTACGAGCGGACGTTGATCGCTCGGGCGCTGCGGGTCGCGCGCCGCGAAGACATCGTCGCGCACCAAGGCGTGTTCGTCGCGGTCGCGGGCCCGAACCTGGAGACGCGGGCCGAGTATCGCTTTTTGCGGCTGATCGGGGCCGATGTCGTGGGAATGTCGACGGTTCCCGAAGTCATCGTTGCCGTCCACTGCGGACTGCGGGTCGTGGGCTTTTCGATCGTCACCGACATGTGCCTCCCGGACGCGCTCGAAGCGGCCAATCTGCAAAAAATCATCGCCGTGGCGAACGAGGCCGAACCGAAACTCCGCAAGCTTGTCGGCGGCGTGCTCGCCGAAGAAGCCCGCGATCGTTAGAGGGCGGCTCCGCATGGAACGCGCGACGTGGATCGAGGAAGCGGCCGAACGGGTGCGTGCGGTTTGGTCCGAGTCGCCTCGGGTCTGCGTGATCCTCGGGACGGGACTCGGCGGGTTCGCTCGCGAACTGACCGAAGCTGTCGCGGTGCCGTACGCCGACATTCCCCATTTTCCCCGCAGCACGGCGTTGAGCCACGCCGGTCGGCTAGTGTGCGGCCATCTTGGGTCTGTGCCGTTGGTCGCGATGGAGGGTCGAGTCCACATTTACGAAGGCTATTCGCCGACGCAAGTCTGCTTCCCGTTGGAAGTCTGTGTCCGACTCGGGGCCCGAACGCTTGTCGCCACCAACGCCAGCGGCGGACTCAATCCGCGGCTGGCCTCCGAGGAAATCGTGGTGCTCTCCGGTCATCTCGATTGGATGGGGAAACGAGCGCGGGATTCGCTTTCCGATTCGCGTCCCGATTCGCGTCTCCAGTCGTCCGACGACGCGTCACGCGATTGGCGGGGCGAATCGACCTCGCGGTTCTCGTGGGGTTCGTCCGCTCTCTGCTACGACCGGAGATTGATCGACCTGGCGTTGTCGGTCGCGCGCCGCGAGGGGTTCCCGGCGAGCGAAGGGGTGTACGTGGGCATGTCTGGCCCCAATTATGAAACACGGGCCGAGTACCGTTTTTTGCGGCGGATTGGCGGGGACGTGGTTGGCATGTCGACGATCCCCGAGGTACGGGCCGCGCGGCGGCTGGGTTTGCGATGTCTGGCGCTTTCCGTGGTGACGAATGTGGCGAGCACCGATGTGCAGGTGGCGACGACACCCGAGGATGTTGTCGCGGCGGCGAATCGGGCCTCCACGCGAATTGGCCATATCCTGCGGGCCGCTATCACAGAGTCTTGACGTTCGCGGTGAACTGCTTTCCGAAAGGCGATGTTCCGATGAAACGCTTTCGAACGAACCGATGTGGAACCGAACGTTGTCGAGCGGCGACGATGCGGCGCGAGAGATCTGGCAGTCTCTGGATGAGCCTCTGCGGGACGTTGGTTTGGCTCTGCCTTGGCGCCTCCGCCGCCCACGCTCATTTTCTCTGGGTGGTGCCGCAGAGCACGCCACAAGGAGCTCGTGTGGCTGTTTATTTCGGCGAAGTCGCGAAGCCGGACGACCCCGCGTTGCTCGACAAAGTCGCGACGGCGTCGGCGTGGTCGGCGGGGGAACGTGGACAGCCGCGGGAGCTGAAACTGGCCAAGTCCGACGACGCGTTGGTCGCCCCATTGGACCGCGACCAAGCCTTCTCGCCGGCGATTCTCCGTCACACCTACGGCGTGGCGACGAAAGGCGGCGACGCGTTTTTGCTCAATTACTACGCCAAGGGATATCCGACGCCGCTGCCCGGTTCGTGGCGGGCGGTGAAGGATAGCGAGCGTTTGCCGCTGGAGATTGTGCCGCAGGCGGAGGGCCGATCGGTCGGGCTGAAAGTGCTGTGGAAGGGCGAACCGCTCGTCGGCGCCACTGTGACCGTCGAAGGGCCGGGGATCGCCATGAAACTCGAGGGACCGACGGACGCTAGCGGCGTCTATCGCTGTGATTTGCCCGCCGCCGGACTCTACTCGATCCGCGCCAAACATGTGGAAGCGGCCCCCGGCAAACATGATGGCCAAGCGTACAATTCCATTCGGCACTATTCGACTTTATCCCTCCCCTACCAGCCTCTCCCGATGACGCCCCAAGCTCACTCATTCCCGCCGCTCGCCCAAGGCACGACCAGCTTTGGCGGAGCGGTCATCGGCGACACGCTGTATGTCTACGGCGGCAACTACGGCTCGGCCCATTCCTATTCCGAAGAGGACATGTCGGGCGATTTGTGGACGCTCGATCTGAAGGGCCCCGGCAAGTGGCAGGCCGGACCGAGCGGGCAACGTCTGCAGGGGTTGGCGATGGTCGAGTATCGCGGACGGCTGATTCGCGTGGGTGGTTTTCGCGCGATCAATAAGGAGGGCGAGAAGGAAAACTTGCGTTCACAAACTGAGGTCGCGCGACTGGCGGTGGATGGCAAGTCCTGGGAACTGCTGACGCCGCTTCCCGCCGGCCGATCATCGCTCGACGCCGCCGTGATCGGCGACACGCTGTACGTGGTGGGAGGCTGGAACTTGCAGGGCGGCAGTCGCGACGCCGCTTGGCACGACACGCTGCTCACCGCCGACCTGAACGTCGAACCGCTTGTTTGGAAACCGGTGGCGTCCCCGCCGTTCAAGCGACGGGCGCTAGCGGCCGCGGCATGGCAAGGCAAGCTCTACTGCATCGGCGGCATGGAAGAGCAAGGTGCGCCGACGACAGCGGTGGCG
>JBIKVL010000319.1:0-5649 GCA_044356875.1 Pirellulaceae bacterium
CCGGCGTAGGCGTCTTGGTAGGGACGCAGTCCCGGAAAGCTAGGCAAGAGCCCGTGGTGCAAGTTGATAATCCGTCCACCCGCGAACTTCCAGCAGGTGGCGGCGGGCAACACCCGCATGTAGCGGGCGAGCACCACATAGTCGACTTGGTGTTCGTCGAGCAGTTCGACGAGCCGCGAGTCGTTGGCGTTTCCCTTTTCGTCGCCGATGGAACACCATGGCACCCCGAATTGCTCGGCGATGCCCCGGCACGCGTTGCGGTTACCTATCATCACGGCGGCCTCGGCCCGGATTTGGCCATCGCGGATCGCGCGGAGCAACGCCAGCGGCGTCTCGGGGCGGTAGGTCGTGCAGATCGCCAACCGGGGCCGCTCGGCCCGTTCCTCGGGCGACCAGACTCGTACCGACAGCTTTTTGGCCTCGCCGATCTGCGTCAATGCGGCGCGCAGTTGTGTGAGGTTGTCCACCGGCAGATGAATCCGCAGCAGCATGGCGAACAACGCCAGTTCGTCATGGTCGTACATCTGGATTTCGGCGATGTTCGCGCCTTGCCCGGTCACATGGTGAATGATCGGGTCGGCAAGTCGCACGTTGTCGGGGCCTACGGCAGTGATGACGATATGCATGGCTGGATTTGACGTCGCGGATGCGAAGAGAACCATCGGTCCACAAGCGGAAAGACCAACCTTAGTCGTGCCCGGTGGAACTGGCAATGCGGCTGGATTGAGCGGTTGGCAGTTGGTACGCTGGCGACGCCGTCGTGTTCAACATGCTCTCCGGAGTCCGGGACGAAGCGGGAAGTGGCGTCAGGCAGTGGAAAGCGGCGGCAGGCAGCGGGGAGCGGCGGCAGGCAGCGGGGAGGTATCGGACGGTCAGCGAGCAGTGACTGGGGACGGCAGACGCGGACGGGCGAAACGAGCGGCCGGCGAATCGGCTTCGAGGAGTGATGGGATGACGATCCGACCGAAACTGAGCCGGGACAACCTTCCGGCCAATGCCAATCTCTGCGATCACTGCTACGCGAAGTGCTGTCGTTACTTTGCGATGCCGATCGAGACGCCGACGAACCGCAAGGATTTCGATTACATGCGGTGGTTCCTGCTGCACCAGCAGGCGTCGGTGTTTTCCGATGGCGACACGTGGTACCTGCTCGTCCACACCGAGTGCAAGCATTTGCTGCCCGATAACCGCTGCGGGATCTACGAGACGCGACCGCAGATTTGCCGGGAATACTCGACGCAGGATTGCGAATTCGACGACGACTGGCTGTACGAACGCTACTTCGAGACGTCGGAGCAGGTCGAAGAGTACGTCGACGCGGTTCTGCCGAAGGCGGCCGGCGAATCGATCCGTAGCCCGCGTCCCCCGGCGCTCCCAATCCTCAATGCGTGAGAGCAGGGGTTGGCTTTCAGCCAACCAATTGTGATGGGGCGGTCAACCGTCCTAGGGCGTTGCCCTAGGCTACGGTGAGATTGGCCTTCGGCCAAAGTATTGGCAACGATTGACCGCCCGTGAAAACGTGCCGTAGCACTGTCGACGATCGGGTTCCAACCGCCCCGCGAAACCGCGATGCAACCTTCAATCCCGCAATTGTTTACGGAATATTGAACGGTATTGGCGGTAAACGAGTTTTGCGATAAACGAGTCCGGCGGGAATTCGAGTTTGGCGGGGAACGCGTTGTTCGAGACGCGATTCCCACTGCCCGCGGCGTGGGTGCTGGATAGAATGTTTCGTGGTCCGATTATTCGTTGGAGGGTTTTGCGATGCGACGGTGGATGACGGCGGCTTTGAGCGTGGCGTGGGCGGCAACTGGAATGTTCGCGTTCATCGGTTGCTCGGCGAGCGGCGGCCCGGAAACGGCGGGCGGGAACGCCGCGGGCGGTGATATGGCGGCCGCGTCCGGATCGGGCGGCGATACGGCGAGTGGCAATACGGTGGGCGGCGAAGCGGCGACCGACGAGGCTCCACGGCCGCCGAAGGATCCGAACGCGAAGTACCAGTTGGTGTCGGTGGAAGTGCCGACGATGAGTTGTCCGTTCGCGTGCTGGCCCAAGGTGAAGAAGACGCTGGAACGGCAGCCTGGGGTCGGCGACGTCATCCTGGCTCCGCAGAAGGAAGCGGACGCGATCGACAAGCCGGTGGTGATCGTCGAGGCGACGGACGCGTTCCGGGCCGAGGCGGCATTCGCGGCGTTGACGGAAGCGGGCTTTGGCGGAGCCAAGTTGGCGGCCCAGGCTGAGCCTGCCACGCCGGCTGTCGAGTGAACCCTGGGAAGATGACGTGAAACTGGTCGGCGTCGACATCGAAGTCGACACCGACGTCGACACCGACGTCGACACCGACATCGACACCGACGTCGACACCGAAGTCGGGACTTTGCCTAAGAGATGCCGATTTCGCGTAGCACCCGCAAGGCGTTGCGGGCGGCTTGCTTTTCCGCCTTTTTCTTGCTGGTTCCCCAGGCGGGCGGGAAGAGCATTTGGAGAATACGCACGCGGATCAAGAAGTTCTTCTGATGATCCGGCCCTGATTCCTCGATCACATCGTAGTTCGGGGCCGCGTTGAATTCGCGTTGAGCGATTTGTTGCAAATCCGACTTGGGATTATCCGAATCGGATTCGACTTCGATTTCCGGCAAGAACTTAACGAGTATCTTGCGTACGACATCTTGGGCCCGCTCGGACCCCTGGTCGACGAGCACCGCGCCGATGAACGCCTCGAAAAGGTTTCCCATCACCTTTTCCGAGAGGCCATTGTGCGTGATTCCCTTGCCGAGTTGTAAGAAGTCGCGCAGGCCAAGTTCCTCGCTGAAGCGGCTACACCACTTGCTACTAACCATCAGCGCCTTCATCCGCGTCATTTCGCCTTCGCGCATACCGGGATAGTGCCGGTAGAGAAGTTGACTCGCAACGAATCCCAGCAGGGAATCGCCCAGGAATTCGAGTCGCTCGTTGGAATCCAATGAATTATTCGCCGAGGATGCATGGTTCAAAGCCAGCCTTAACAACTCGAGATCCGTGAAGAAGATCCCGGTCCGCTCCATGCAACGCCGCAGCCTCTCCAAGGTTGCTTCGTCCAAGTTAGAGTCTTTCACGCAAGTGGTTTGCTCGCTCGCGTTTGTTCCTTTGGCCGCCGGCGTGTGCTGGATGGCCAAAGGAACGGACGCGGACGATCCAGAAAATGCCAAGGACGCGGAGTCCGTTTCCGAAGTGCCGCCCGGTAGGACCGGGGTTGGACTGGCTGATGCCGTTATTCCAAGGATTTCCGCCATGAATCTATCGCTCCTCCGCCTAAAACCTTCGGCTTACCACACCAAGAAACTGAATGATTTGATCCACATGGGGGTGATATGCGTATCCGGCATCCAACAGAGGGGGATAGACTTGTAGCTGGTGCCTGCCGGCCGTCGACGCCGACCGTCGATGCCGTCACCATGACAACTACGACCGCCAAGCGGCGAACTTAACAGAAGCGGAGGACAATCCAGGGCCGCGACGCCCTTCCTACCGACGTATCACCAACTCCTGCGCCGAATTCTCATTTCCCAGCAAAAAAATTGCCATCGTGTCCAGGAGGGAGGCGACGATGCCACTCGAAACCATCAACGGCGAGGAATCCGTTGCCGCAGGGATGACGGTGGGCTACCATGGCTCGAGTGTCGAATCTCACGTGTCCCACCCCACCCATGAGTTCACCATGGCAGCAGCTTTCCCGTTCATCCGACGGATCGGCTTAAGCGCCTTCGGCCTCACGACGGCTGGGGCGACCTGCGTTGGCCTTGTGCTCGCCATGGCTGGTTCGGCGGACTGGCGCCGCTCGACGACCGGCGGGGCGCAATCCGCCTCCGCCGCGGAAACTCCCGCGTCTTCCGGGACGCGTGACGAAGCGGCCGCCGTCGACTTTGGACAAGACATTATCCCTTTGCTGAGCCGCCACGGCTGCAATGCGGGTGGATGTCACGGCAAGGCGAGCGGCCAGAATGGTTTTAAGTTGTCGCTCTTCGGCTTCGACCCGCAATTCGACCACGAGGCGATCGTGCGTCAGGCGCGGGGACGCCGCTTATCGCTGGCCGCGCCCGGACAGAGTTTATTGTTGACCAAGGCGACGGGTCAGACGCCACATGGCGGCGGACGGCGGATTGAGCCGGGCAGCGCCGCGTACGACCTGCTTGTCGCATGGATCGCGGCCGGTGCTCCAACCGCCAACCCCGCCGCGCCGCGTCTCGTGGGATTGCGGATCGAACCGCGTCAAGCGACGCTGGCCAAAGGCGGGACAGCGACGCTGAAAGTCACCGCCGAGTACAGCGACGGCCGCCAACGCGACGTGACCGCTCAGGCCCAATTCTCCAGCAACTTGGATGTGGTCGCGGCCGTGAGCGAGGATGGCGTGGTCCGGGCCGGCGATGAACGGGGCGAAGCGGTGATCATGGCACGGTTCCAAGGCGCGGTCGCCGTGTTCCGCGCGATTCTGCCCCATGGACCGCCCCGCTCGACGATCCCGGGGTTCGAAGCGAACCATTACATCGATCAATTGGCGGCCGAAAAATGGAAGCAACTCGGCCTATTGCCCTCGCCGCCCGCCGACGACGCCACCTTCCTCCGCCGCGTCACGGTCGATCTGTGCGGCCGGTTGCCAACGGTGGACGAGGTCCGCGGATTCCTCTCCGACGCGGCCCCGAGCGCCGACAAACGTCGACGCGCGATCGACCGGTTGCTCGATAGCCCCGACTACGCTTCGTACTTTGCGCTCCGCTGGGGGGCCATCTTGCGGAATTCCAACCTAGCGGGCTCGGAGCAAGCGGCTTACGCCTTCCACAATTGGCTGAAGGAAATACTGGCCCGCAATCGCCCCTACGACGAAATGGTACGGGGGATCGTCGCGGCGTCCGGCGAATGGCAGGACGCGCCCGCCATCAACTGGTACTGGCAGAGTCGCGATGACCAATTGCACCAAGTGACGGCCGACACCGCCCAGGTGTTTCTCGGGCTGCGCCTGCAGTGCGCCCGCTGCCATCACCACCCCTACGAACGTTGGGGCCAAGCCGACTACTTTGGACTCGCGGGCTTCTTCACTCGCTTGGGGCGAAAAGGCTTCGGACAGCCGCCGCCGTACTACGCATCGGCCACGGTGACGACCGGCGAACGGAATCCGCTGACCGGCAAGGCGCCCGAGCCGAAATACCTCGATGGTCCCGAGGTGAAGTTTGGGCCGGACGAGGATCCGCGGCACGGTTTGGTCGATTGGATGTCCAAGCCCGACAATCCGTTCTTCGCCCGCGTGTTCGTGAATCGCCTGTGGGGCCATTTTCTGGGACGCGGCTTAGTCCACGAGGTCGACGACATGCGGGAGACCAACCCGCCGTCGAATCCGGAACTGCTCGACGCGCTCGCCCGGGACTTCGTCGCCCGCAAGTTCGACATGAAGCATGTGGTCCGCGTGATCGTCAACAGCCGGGTTTATCAGTTGTCGTCCGAGCCGTCGCCGGACAACGCTGACGACAAACAGAATTTCGCTCGCTTTTACGGCCGCCGCTTGGTTGCGGAAGTGTTCCTCGACGCGGTCGATCAAGCGACGGGCGCGAAGACCCGGTTCAACGGGGTGAGTTCGCAAGCCCGCGCCGTCGACTTGCCACACGAGGGTTTCGGCTC
>JBIKVL010000320.1:0-5647 GCA_044356875.1 Pirellulaceae bacterium
TCGGGCAACAGGCCTTGATAATGGGCGATGATCCGTTTCGACCACGCATGGTATCGCTCAAGGAACGCCGCCGGCTCAGGCATCAAAACATTATGAGCCCCCATCACGATGTCGGGCTTCAAGTCCCGTAGATAGCGGCTGCCGAGCAAATACCCTTCCTCGAAAATCGCGCTGTTGCGGGCCACCACCGCTTCATGGCCGTTCTGCTCGGGATCCGACGGATCGCCGAACAGATTGTCGCCCGTGAAGGCGATCCGCTTTCCATCCAGCTCCAACCACAGGCAATTGCCGAACTCCGTCTGGCCCGGCATCCAATCGATATGCAGTTTCAACCCTTCCCACTCGACGGTTTCTCCGTCCTTCAATGGCCGATCCACCTTCAGACCTTCGTACTCGGGATTGTAGGACGTGATCAGGGCGCAGTAGTCGTACCGCAACGGGTTCTCGACTTTGTCGACGATGCGGTCGAGCGTCCAGATTTTGGCGCCGTAGCGTTTTTTCAGCACCGACCCCAACGTGAAATGGTCGCCGTGCATGTGGTTGATCCAAAGCGCGTCGATCTGTTTCAGCCCCAAATGCGTCTGCATCTCCTTCACCAGTTCATGCAGCAGCAATTCGGGAAAAATGCCGCAATCGAGCAACAGCCCGCGACCGTTGTCGGAAATGATGATGGCGAAGTTCTTGCCCGCTAGCGCGTCGGAGAACTTATACAAATGCGGCGTGACTTGGACGATCTGGGGAATCGCCGTCGGCTTCACGAAAGGAATCGGCTTCGTCCGTTTTGTGAGACTGTTGACCGGATAGCCGCGGACATAGTCGGGATGGAATGCCACCAGCTTGCCATGGTAGGCGTCAAGCTGTGCCGCGGCGTCGCGGATCACCGGCCCCTGCGAAGGCACCGCCAGTTCCGGCCGCAATTGACGCAGCTTGTCGACGGACGCCGTGAGCGTTTCCAACCCCTTCGCGAACCCGTAATCCCATTCAGTGTCGAACCAGTTCGACATCTTCGCGCCGTCGTGCGCGAGCCCGCCCACGAACGCGAGCGTCCGTCCGTCGCGACGCAATAGATAGGTCATTCCGCCCGGCGAGTGGCCCGGGGTGGCGACACAGGACAGTTCGAAGCCGCGCCAACGGAACGATTCGCCGTCCTCGAAGACGCGATCGAGCGGAACCGGCGCGTGCGGCGGCCGCACGTAGCTCGCGCCGTGAACCGTGTGGGCATCGCCGAGCGACGGACGCCATTTGCGGTAATTCAGCGGCTTTTCCAGCAACTCCCGCTCGGCCTTCGGCGCCGCCACTTTCGCCACCGCGCGATCGAGCCGCTCGATCCCCTGGAGCTGCTCGCGATGGTGATCGGTTAGCAGTAGCCATTCCACCCGTTTCACGCCGATCGATTCGAGCTTGGCCAGCACCTCGCCGGCACCCAGATTGATCAGCAGCGCCGCGTCGCCATCTTTCAGTACGGCGACATGGCAAGTGTCGCGGGCCGGATCGTGGAACGAGTAGACTCCCGGCCAAGCGGAGGACACCAGCCGTGGTTCGGACGCCGTAGCGCCGCCCTGCGTCGCCGTCGCCGCGCTCGGCTTGGAATTTTGCTTCGAGCCTTGCTGGGAGGCTTGCTGCGAATCTTGCTTGGTATCTTGGAAGGTAGGAGTTTTCTCCGCGGCGTTGCTCGTGGCGGCCATCATCAGAATGGCCAGCATCAGAGCGGCCAGCATCAGAATGGCCAGCACGCACACGGCCGAGCGGCCGGCGGCCGGCAGTGCGATGGTTGTCAGATCGAATCGGGATTGGTCGCCGTGAGTCTTCATCATGGCACTCGGCTTTGCGGGGTTTGGTGATTGCCGCCGCAGTATAAGCCAGGCGGAACTCGGGGAGGCAAGGATTCAGCGGCCGAAGTTGCGGAACTTGGGTTAACGCATCGCGAAGCGCGCGATTCCCGCGCGATTCCCGCGTGCGCGATTCGCGGTTACAATCCCGGCCCGACGACGCCGCCCCCGCAACAAGCCGCAACAAGCCGCAACAAGCCCCGCGGTGTCGTGCTCGAAGGACATGTCTTGTTTCGCCGCCGCTCCTGGAGTTCGCCCGCATGAGGATTGTTCGCATCTTCGCGCATCGTGTCGAGTTGCCGCTGGTCGAGGGCAGCTACAAGTGGTCGGGCGGAAAGTCAGTGTCGGTTTTCGACAGCACGATTGTGGGCGTCGAGACCGATTGCGGGCTGGTCGGTTATGGCGAAGTCTGCCCGCTGGGGCCGTTCTACCTGCCGGCGTATGCCGAGGGAGTACGCGCCGGCTTGCGGGAACTGGGACCGCACCTTCTGGGATGGGACCCGCGCGAATTGGCGAAGTTGAACCAGCGGATGGACGCGGCGCTCAAGGGGCATCCGTACGTCAAATCCGGGATCGACATCGCGTGCTGGGATATTTTGGGGAAGGCGTGCGGCTTGCCGGTCTGCGTGCTAATGGGCGGCCGGTTTGGCGAGTCGATTCGGCTTTACCGGGCCATCTCCCAGCAGTCGCCGGCGGAAATGGCGGCCAAAGTCGCGGGATATCGAGCGGAAGGGTACACGCGATTCCAATTGAAGGTGGGCGGCGACCCCGACACCGACATCGAGCGGATTCGGGCCGTTCGCGCCCTGTTGCTTCCCACGGACCGGTTGGTGGCCGACGCCAACACCGGCTGGACGCAGCATGAAGCGGTGCGGGTCGTGCGGTCGGTTCGCGATATCGACGTCTATATCGAGCAGCCTTGCCTAACTTACGAGGAGTGCCTCGCAGTCCGCCGGAAGACCGACCACCCCTTCGTGCTCGACGAAAATGTCGACTCGCTGGAGATGTTGCTGCGCGGCAAGGCCGACTTGGCGATGGATGTCGTGAATCTCAAGATCGGAAAGCTCGGGGGGCTTACCAAGACCCGCCAAGCCCGCGACCTGTGCGTGTCGATGGGCATCGCGATGACCCTGGAGGACAGTTGGGGTGGCGACATCACGACCGCCGCGATCGCCCACCTGGCGCACAGCACGCCGGAGGAGTTTCGCTTTACGAGCACCGATTTCAACAGTTATGTGACCGTCAGCACGGCCGACGGCGCCCCTCGTCGCGTGCAGGGACTCATGAACGCGAGCGACGCGCCGGGCCTCGGCGTCGAGCCGCGCTGGGAAGTGCTCGGCCCACGAGTCGTCGACATTTTTTAATCCCCGAGAAGTTGCTGCGCACCGGGGCATGGCCAAGCGTGTGGCGCTGCCCCACGCTGTTTCTGGTCTACCTGTGAGCTACCGGTTGGCGACAATTCTTGGCTACCCGTTCGCTCCCTCCTCACACCCGCTGTTCCCATTCACGCCCCGAAAGGCTTTGGTATGTCGGATCCGGCTTCGATTTTTCGCGGCTGCATTCCCGCGTTGATGACTCCATGGACGGCGGCGGGCGAACCTGACCATGAGATTTTGGTGGAAACCGCTCAGCGGTTGATCGCCGACGGGATGCGTGCCGTCGTGTATTGCGGTTCGATGGGCGATTGGCCGCTGCTCTCGGACAGCCAGCGTCAGGCGGGGGTGCGGCGATTGGTCGAGGCGGGAGTGCCGGTCGTGGTGGGAACCGGCGCGCAGAGTCCGGCTCAAGCGGCCGCTCATGCGGCCCATGCCCAGCGGGTCGGCGCGGGCGGCTTGATGGTGATTCCCAGGTTGCTCTCACGAGGCACTTCCCCGGCCGCGCAGCACGCGCACTTCTCGGCGGTGCTCGCGGCGGCGCCCGACCTACCAGCCGTGATTTACAACAGTCCCTATTATGGTTTCGAAACAAAAGCCGATTTGTTTTTCGCGCTCCGGGCCCGTCATCGGAACCTTGTGGGCTTCAAGGAGTTTGGCGGCGCGCGGTCGCTCAGCTACGCGGCCGAGCAGATCACGAGCGGCGACCCGGACCTTGCTTTATTGGTCGGCGTCGACACGCAGGTGTATCACGGATTCGTCCATTGCGGGGCGGTTGGGGCGATCACGGGCGTAGGGAACGCGCTGCCCCGCCAAGTGTTGCGGCTGATCGTCCTCTGCCGCGAAGCCGCCACCGGCAATCCGCTCGCCCGACGCCTGGCGCAGGAACTCAGCGAGGCGCTCGATGTGCTCTCCACTTTCGACGAGGGCCCCGATTTGGTCCTTTACTACAAATACCTGATGACGCTGGAAGGGCATCGCGGTTACGAGCGGTCCGTGCATGACGCCGATGCGTTGAGTCCAAGCCAGCGAGAATACGCGCGGCGCCAGTGGGAGATCTTCCAAGCATGGTGGCAACGCTGGCCAGGCGCCACGAGCGGAGCCGCCGCTTAGGCCGTTAGGCCGCACGGCCACGAACACGTCGCCGCTTTTCATCGTCAAAGACCACCGCGGATAACGCGGATGGTCACGGATGGAGAGAGCGGAGCGGATGGATTCTCATTCGCCTTGGCGAACCGCGATTTCACGGATCAGCGTTTGGAGCCTCGGTTCATCGCTGCCGGCTTGCCGCAGAATAGACTCGATGGCGAACGAGTCGTCCGGTTGGAGTTCACGGGCCAGCGCGAATCGCAACAAGTGGGCGGCAAAGGCACGGTGAAAGCGATGCTTTTCGGCGACGATCGCCCCTTTGAAATCGGCGACGCCCGTGAAGGCGTGTTTCCGAAAGAGCACGCCCGTGGCATCGATGGGACGACCGTTGTCGTACTTGTCGCGCCATCGGCCGGTAATGTCAAAGTTTTCCAAAGCGAAACCGAGTGGATCGATTTTCGCGTGGCAACCAGCGCAGGACGGATTCGCGCGATGCGCGGCGAACTGCTCGCGGATCGTCAAATGGGCGTCGCTATCCTCTTTGAGCGGCGGAATGTCGTTCGGCGGCGGTGGAGGCGGGTCGTTGAAAATCACTTCGGTGATCCAGGAACCGCGCGCGATCGGTTGAGTTCGCAGGGGCCCCGAGGTCATGCTCAACACGGCGGCGTTCGTGATGGCTCCGCCGTAGCGCGGGTCGGTTAGCGTAGTTCGCTGGAAGGTGGACGAACGGAGTTTTGTTCGCAGTTGAGCGTTGAAATCCCGCTCCAATTGCTGTCGCAGCGTCTTGAGATCGAGCGGTTGGGGCATCTTCTCGAGTTCAGCCGTCGCTTGGGAAAGCTGTTGACGGGCGGCCGTCAGCTTAGCCGCTTCCAATTCGGGCAGCCGTCCCGCAATCTCCTGTTCGCCGATATCAACGCTAAAGCCGCTCGCCGCGGCCGCGACCTCTGGGGCGGTGAGCGCTCGGTCGTAGAGCCTCGCCTTGTCAATCGCGACCGCCAAAAACTTATTGCCGCCCGCCGGAAGGTGGCGCAAGCCGAATAGTACCCTGGATTTTTCCTTCGGGAACGTCGCCGAGCCCTTTTTAAACGGTTTTCCATAGGGCAAGCCGTTGCGGTAGAGACGCGTGGTGCCGTCCGCTTCGTAGACCATCATCAAATGGAGGCGATCGCCCGGGTTTGTTTCCGGCGTCGACTCGGGAAAATCTTCCGTGCGCGCGAAGAAATTGCTTCCGGAAATCCAATGCTGCGGTTGCCGTTCTCCCAACACGATGGAATCAAACAGTCCCGCTGGACCTTCAATCGACATCAAGCCTCCGCCACGTTGCTTGATGTCCGCCAATTCGCACCACACCTCCAA
>JBIKVL010000321.1:0-5640 GCA_044356875.1 Pirellulaceae bacterium
ACCGACACGCCAGCGTCCGGCAGTTCCGCCGCCCGAGCGCCGGCTGGCGCGCCGGGAACCCGCGGCGTCGATCCGGTCGCCACATGGATGGCGTCGAACAGCACTTCCGCCGGCAGACGCCTCGGGAGAGCCCGCGCGTGGTTGATCTCGTCGTCCTTGTTCCACGGGTTGGTCTTCACCGACAGTTGGTAGACCCGCGATTGGCAGATCGTCCGCAAGATGTGCCGCATGTCGAAGCCCGACTCGATGAAATCGCGGGACATGGCGTCGAGCAACTCGGGATTGGTCGGCGGGTTGCCAGCGCGGATGTCGTCGATCGGTTCGATGATCCCGCGGCCGAACAGATAACCCCACAGCCGGTTGACGTAGCTCTTCGCGAAATACTGGTTGTCCTTCGACGTTAGCCAGCTTGAAAGTTGCTCGCGCCGCGACGTGCCGACCGCCTTGATGTCGCGTTGATACGGGAACGCCGGCGCGGTGACTTGCCCGGTGCGGTCGTGTTTCACTTCGCCGCTTCCCGAGTCGTAGATCACTTCAACCAGCGGCGCGGCGCCTTCGACAGCCGAGCCACCGATCTTCTGGCCGGCGTAGCCAGGATCCTCCTTCCGCGCGATCTGCGCGAAATAGGCCGCCATCTCGTAATACTGGTCCTGCGTCCAACGCTCAAACGGATGATCGTGGCATTTGTTGCAGTTGAACCGAATGGCTAGGAACAGGTGCGTCGTGTTCTCCATCAGATCCGCCGGTTGCCGCATATGCTTGAAGTAGGCGGCGGGCGGGTTTTCCAGGTTGGAACCGCTCGCGGTCAAGATTTCGCGGGCGAACTGGTCGTACGGCAAATTCGAGGCGACCGCCGCCTTGATCCAATTGCGCAGCGCGACCGAGCCTTCTTCGCCCAGAAACTTCCGGTTCACCTGCAGCAAGTCGGCCCACTTGTTCGTCCAGTGCTCGACAAATTCGGGGCTGCCGATCAACCGGTCAATCAACTCGTCGCGTTTCGCTCGCGAGGGGCGGCTGTCAGCCAGGAAGGCCCGTACCGACTCCGCCGTCGGCGGCAAGCCGGCCAAATCCAGATAGACGCGGCGGACGAATTCCTCGTCCGTGCAGAGTTCGCTCGGCGCGACCTTCACCCGCTGCAGCTTCTTGTGAACCCACTCGTCGATGTAGTTGTTGGTCGGCGTGGGCGTCCAGGAGAAGCCCGAACGATCGCCCATGCAAATGATCGTCGTCGCGGCATACGCCCCGTCGTAGCGGACCAGCACCGGGGCCTCGCCGCGACGCAAGAGCGTCAGGACGCCCGCCGAGTTGGCTTCGATCACTTCGATATCGCCGCTTTCGACGAACGCTTCGCGAGTGACGTCGCGGACCGAGCCATCGGTCAACGTGGCGATCACGGACATCTGCTGTTTCATGCCCGGCCGCGGCACGATCGGATTTTTCGGAAACAGTTCGATCGAGGCGACTCGGGGGGCCGTGAGATCCTGCTTGACGCCGCCCACGATCCAGCCGCGGAGCAGCTCGTAGTAGGGATCGCCCACGTTCATCCGCACGCCGCCCACGTGAGGAATGCTGCCCGTGGCCTTGAGCAACATCAGGCTCTGGTCCGGCGCCGCTCGATTGAACCGTCGACCGCCAATGTCGTCGATCAGCGAGCGGTGGTCGTAGAGCGGGTCATAACCGCGCAGGGACAGCTTGAAGCCGACTTTGCCGTCCTTCGCGCCATGGCAGGTCCCCTGATTACAGCCCATCTTGGAGAGCGCGGGCTGAATGTCGCGAACGAAGCTCGGCTCGTACTCGCGGCCCGCTCCCGAGACCTTCACATCGACTTTTAAGAGGCTGTCGCCAAAGCGGAACGACAACTGTTCCTGGCCATCCGCCTTCACCGTGACGAGCCCCTGCGGCGACACGTTGACGGTCGTCGCCGGCGCCGCCAGCTTGGCCATCCGGGTCAGATCGACCAGTTCGCCTTCCGCGGTGCGGCCCAGCACGAGCAACTGGCGATAGTCGAATCGCGACCGCAGTTCGATCGCGGTCGGGAACGCTTCCAGCGACGTCACTTTCACGCCATCCGGCAAGGTCTCGGCAGGCGTTTCCGAGGCGGCCTCCGCCGCGAACAGCGACGACGGCCGAAGGCCGAACCCCGGGAATCCCAGTCGCGTGAAACTCGGCAGCGCGAAGACAGCGGCGAACGTCACGGCGACGGCCATGCAGCGGGAATAACGCACAAGGCCTGCTAGAAGGCGGATCCGCATCATGTGCAAACGCTCCTGGAAGAGTTACTTCGCCGCCGCCACCGGTTGGCCGACGGGAACGGGGAAGAACGACTTGACGGTTTGTCCAGTTGCCGCGTCGACGAGCCGGACTTGGCCGTCGAATCCACCGCAAGCCAGAGTCTTTCCATCCGCGCTGAAGGCGACAGTGAACAAGCCGCCGCTGGGCGACTCCGCCCGCATCACTTGGGCGCCGTCGGCCACGTTGTACACCCGCACCTCGCCCTTGCCGTCCAAGCTGCTGACCGCCGCGATGCGCTGGCCGTCGCGGCTGAAGGCGACGCAGTAAACGCGCCCGGGCAAGGGGGGAAACTCGCGGATCAAATTCGAATTGTCGCCAATCTGCCGCGCTTTATCCCGCACCATCTTGAAGATTTTCGGAGCGCCGTCGGCGCCGCCCACCAACAGTTCGTCCTTCGTTGGGTGGCGATCCACCGAGTTCAGGCCGCCTTTGAGGGCGCCGGGCGTGATGCTGGTGATGTTGTCGATGAATCGCTGCGTGCCGAAGTCGATCAGCTTCGTGGACATGTCCCGGCTGACCGTGATCACATGATCCGAATTGACCGAGAAGGTGGTGTCGAGCACCCAGTCGTTGTGGGCGCCATTGAAGAACACCTGCTTACCCGTTTCCACCTCGATCGCTCGGACCGTGTTGTCAGGACAGCCAAACGCCACGAATTTGCCGTTGGGAGACCAGGACGCCCCATACAGAGTGTCGTAGCCGACGGTATAGGAAAGCGTTAGTTTCTTCTCGGCGACGTCCCAGATCTGCAGTTCCCCCAAACGCCCCGGCGATCCGCCCGACACCGCCAGTCGCTTGCCGTCCGGCGAAAACTTGGCCGACTCGATCCGCTCCGAAAGGCCCACCAACCGCGCCGCCAGTTCCGAACCGTCCGCTTTCGCGACCAACACCTCGTGGTAGCCGGAAACCGCGAGGTACTGGCCATCGGGCGAGTAATCGACCGACGTAAGCACGGGGGCCGCCGAGTACACCGGGGGACGCTGCATGTCGAATTGCGGGCGAGCCGATGCGGGCGAATCGTCGTTCGCGCCTTCGGCGATCCAGCGCTTGACCAGTTCGATCTGCGGAGCCGGCAACGGAGGCTTGCCCTTGGGCATCAGCGCCTGGCCGTTGGCGACGACGATCTGCGCGAACAGCTCGCTTTTGTCAGGTTGGCCGGGCGTGATCGCTGGCGTGCCGGATTCGCCCCCTTTACGCAGGGCGTCGGCGACGGTCATCACGTAGCCGCCACTGGCCTTGGCGGGCTGGTGGCAGCCATGACATTGGGCCTGAAAAATGGGACGGATGTCCCGAAAGTAACTGACCGTTGGCGGCGTCGCGGGTGGGTCGGCTGCCTTCAACACCTCGCGATCGCCACTTCCGAGTGCCGCCCAGGCCAGGAACGACAAGCCGACAACCGTCAAATTCCGCCTCATCCGCGTTAGCCCCTTACGAGGAACCATCAACCGCCTCGAATGACTTTGGACTATATCCCGCGATCGCCAGCCAAGCAACTCGCGGGGATTCTTCGTCGGAATTCGCTTGCCATGGACTTGCGCCGTCGGAATAATTCGTTCGCCAAGCGGTCGGCGAGGACGTCATGGATCCCCGGACGTTTGGTCGTGGTGCCCCCCCAGTTACGGAACAGAGGAGTTTCGTTATGGCCAACCGCAGTGATTTTGGAGAAGGATCGGAGAGTGGCAGAGCGAACCTACCCTTCAGTCGACGCAGTAGGTTGGTAGTGGGATTAGGACTCGCCTTGGCTTTGCTCGTGGGTGTCAGCGGCGAGGCTCAGGCTTTTCACCGGCATCGTTACGTAGGCCCGCCCGTCGTCCATCGACATCACGTTTACCGGGCCCCGATTTACCGTTCGTACAATTACTGCCCGCCGGTGTATCGTCACTATCGTCCCCACACGTATCACCACTATCGGGCGCCGATTTACTGCCCTCCCGTGAGGCACTACTATCCGCCGGCGGTCCGGTACCGCTACGGGGCTCCGTATTGCTACCCCGGCTACGGCTACTCGTATTCGTATAACTACGGCTATGGATTCCCGATCAATTGGACGACGACGCTGCCAATTGGTTTTGGAATCGTGCCGGTGGGCGGTTTCGGTGGCGGTTTCGGTGGCGGAGCGGTCCGCGACGAGGGTTCGATCGCCTTGCTGCGGCAGAATGCGGACCTGGGAAGCGACATCTATTCGCCGCGTTCGACGTTGCCTTCCCGCCCGCTCGCGACCGCGCCGGCACCGGTAGCTGGTCAGGGCCTCTTCGCGTCCCAAGAAACTCAGACGGTTGTGGACCTGGTCGCTCGAGTGGCGGAATCCGTTCGTGACGCTCGAGAAGCTCGGGGCGTCGCCGGCGACGGAAAATCGCTGGCCGACCGTGAAGCCGCCGCGCCGCGTCGGCCGCTGCTAGCTGCCGCCGCTCGGACGCTCGCCGGTTCCGGCCGCTTAGCCGAAGCACCCGCGAACAAGTTGCCACTTGAAACGCGGGGCGATAATCCTTGGGAAGGTGACGTTCGGGAGAGCGGCGTTCGGGAGAGCGGCGTTCGGGACGGCGAACCGGCGGGAAACGTGCCGCAGGCATCAAGCGACGCGGCTCGTCGTCGGGCCGCGAAGTACATGCAGCAAGGCGATCAGCTTTTCGCGCGGGGGCGATATCTTGAAGCGATGTCGGTTTATCAGCGGGCCGCTGAGTCGACGCCCGATGCGGCCCAGCCGCTCGTTCGCCAAGGGCTGGCTTATCTGGCCGCGAAACGTTATGAGCGAGCGGCCGACGTGATTCGCCGCGGCCTGCGGCTCGAACCCGACTACGCCGCGTCAGGCTTCCGGCTGCGGCACTTGTACGGCGGCGACTCGGTGGCGAAGAGCGAACATCTGGAATCGCTGGCGGCCGCCGCCAACGCCGATCCAGGAAACTCCGATCTGCCGTTGTTGGCTGCTATCTTTCTGCATTACGACGGACAATCCGAACGTGCCGAGCCGTTCTTTGCCGAGTCGCGTCAACGCGGCGGCGAAGCGGCCCAATTCGTGGCGATGTTCAAATAATTCTGATCAAAGCCAACGGCGGGCGTGTGTGTCGAGCAGACGGCCGCCCGTTCGCCGGCGATCGGTTCATTAGCCGGCTCAGCGCCAGCCGCCGGTTGATTAGCCGGCCCGGCGCGAGCCGCCGGTTTTCGTTCGGCTCCGACCGGATTTGCCTAGAACCGGCCGCTGGCGCGGCTCGGCTGATGGGGAGGGGCCGGTTGATTAGCCGGCTCAGCGCGAGCTGCCGGTTGATTAGCCGGCCCGGCGCAAGCCGCCGGTTTTCGTTCGGCTCCGGCCGGATTTGCCTAGAACCGGCCGCTGGCGCGGCTCGGCTGATG
>JBIKVL010000322.1:0-5629 GCA_044356875.1 Pirellulaceae bacterium
AACGCCGATGACGGTATCGTTGTTCGCCGTCGGCGCGTCGTTGACTTCCGTGACAGTGACTGTCACCGTGCCCGTCGCGCTCTTGGGATCGGCCACGCCGTTGGTCGTGCCGTTGTCGGTGACCACATAGGTGAACACGAAGGTTCCGTTGTAGTCGGCCGCGGGCGAATAGCGCACATTGCCACCGCTGATCGCCACGGTGCCAGCGTTCGCTGTCACGCCGGTGACGCTGGTGACCGTCAGCGTTTGGCCGGCTTCGTCGCTTCCGCCACCCTTCGAGTCGTTGGCGGTGAGACCAGAAAGCGGGATGTCCAGCGGACCGCCGTCCTCAGCCACCGTAAACCCGGAATCATTGACGGCGACCGGCGAGTCGTTCACTTCGGTGACCGTCACGGTGATGGTGCCGGTCGCTTCGAGGAACTGATCGACGTTGTTCGTTTTGCCGTTGTCGCGGATCGTATAGGTGAGCGTCGCCTGCCCCGCAAAGTTGGCGGGCGGCGTGTAGACGACATTCCCGCTCGTGACTTGGACGGAACCGCCACCGGAGACAACCGCGGCGCCAACGATCGTCAGCGTCTGGGTAGCCTCGTCGGCGCCACCGCCCTTCGAGTCGTTGGCGGTGAGGGTCGCGGCCGTGAAAGTGCCGACGGTGTCCTCGGCCATGCTGACCGAGTCCGCGACCGCCACCGGGGCGTCGTTCACCGGCGTTACCGTCACGGTGACCGTGGCCGTCGAATCGGCGCCAGTGCCTGCCGTATCGTTAATCGTGTAGGTGAAAGTCGTCGAACCGGCGAAGTCGGCGGCTGGCGCGAACTTCAGCGTGTCGCCATCGCGAGTTACGGTGCCCGTGCCGGTAGCTGGCTGCGTGAACGTCTTGAGAATCAGGGTGGCGCCTGGATTGGCCACGTCGTTGGTGAGCACATTCAGTTGGTTCGACGGGCTGTCCGCCGAGGAATCCTCGGCGACCGTCAACGAATCGCCGGAGGCGCGGGGCCGGACCAATGGCCGAACTTGCAGCGTCACCGCGTCGGTATCGGTCAGGACTCCGCCAGATCCCGTGTTTCCCTGGTCGGTAGTCACCATCGTGAATTGGGTGTCGCCCGCGAAACCGGATGCCGGCGTGAACCGGACGCCGCCATTGAGCGCGGTGTTGATCGCGGCGAGCGTGCCAGCGATCTGAACCGACGACGATCCGTTGGTCGTCACCGTCACGCCGTTGGTCGACAGCAATTGCAAGACGCCAGTGTTCGCGGTCACCGAGAGCGTGGTGCGAACCTGTGCGGTGCCCGCATCGACATCCGCGATGGAAAGTCCGCTGATCGTGAACGCCACGCCTTCGTCCGTGGCGAGCGTCGCGGGCAGAGTGTTCACCGGAGCGTCGTTCACGGCCGTGATGGATACGGTGATCGTGTCGGTGTCGGTCTTGGTGCCGCCCGAACCTGTGTTGCCTTGGTCCGTGGTCGCCATCACGATCGTGCCGTTGCCGGAAAAATTCGCCGTGGGCGTGAAGTTCAGACCGAGCCCCAAAGCCGTGTTGATGTTCGCCACCGTGCCGGAAATGACCAGTGGCGTGGCCGATGCTCCGTTGCCCGCAGCCGTGACGCCAGCGGCATTGGTTAACCCCAATGTCCCGTTCGTGGACGTGAAAGTCACCTGAATCGTGCCGTTGCCCGCGTCGATGTCCGTAACCGAGAACGCATTGTTGTTCGCCGTCGAGAAGGTGCGGACGGTGTCTTCCGCGGTGGACTGGGCGCCGCTCGGCACGGTGTTCACAGGTCCGTCATTGACGGGAGTAACCGTTACAGTAACCGTGGCCGTGGCTCGGTTTTGATTTCCGTCGGTGAAGACGTAGGTAAACGTGTCGGTGCCGGCGAAATTCGCGGCTGGGGCGTAGATCAACTGGTCGTCGGATGGATTCGTGGTGGTCCCGTTGTCGAACCGTGTCACCGCTCCACCGTTGGCGGTGCTGGTGGTGAAGGAGTCAATTCGCTTGGCTCCGCCGAGGTTCAGCGTGTCGTTGGCCATCACGTTGATACGATTGCCGACGTTCGACGCGAGCGAGTCCTCCTCGACAGTGGCGGTGTCGTCGGCGGCCTCCACGGCGCGAACGGCAACGAGGTTCAAGGAACCGAAATTGATTTCCGAGCCGGTGACGGTTGTCGCATCAAAAAACACGGGCTGACTTTGCGTATCCTCGCCGAGGTTCGTCGAGATGGTGATATCGCCACTCGTCAAGACTTTAAACTGAGCCTCAAATACGACGTACTCTTCCCCATCGAGGCCTTCGAAAATGGTGCCACCGGCCTCGTTTAAAACGTTAGGATCGGTGATTACCGATGGATTACTAGCCGCCGAGTCGCCCAGCGAAGCAGTCAATACGTCGCCGTAGGTTGGATACGTTAGAGACATTGGCAGAATTGGCGCGGCGGGTGGAGCGGGATCCTGGGAGCGCCACGAGTTGTACTGCCGAACCGCAATTGTCGTTGGGCCCCCCGAAAGCCAGTTCGCGGACATCTCAGGAATGTTTTGGTCCGCATAGCGGCCACCAAACTTCACCGCGAAATTGGCGTTTTCCGGCGGTCTGCCGTTTAAGGGCCGAGCGGTTTCCAAAATAATTTCACCGGGCAAGAATAAGCCGAAGCTTGGGTTGGTCAAAGCGGCTTGAATATTCGCTCGCGTCGCGGCGCCGCTCGATTTGACAAAGCTAATGGGCGGTGTGGTCTTGGCAGGCTGACCAGGGACCGTGACTGTCAAGCTAAACGTGCTGCCGGATTCCTCCATCGTGATCGATGTCGAGGCGACGGGAAGGGGGAATCCTACTCCGGTTCCGCCGAATGTGATGCGGTCCGAACTGGCATTGACGGAGGTGACAGCGGTGACGTCCAAACCGGATCGCCCGCCATTAGCCCAAGTCAAATCGACCTTATCACCAACCACGAGTCCATGATTCTTCGTACCGAGCGTCACGACGCCCGCCGAGTCGCTGGTCCTCGTCGTCAACGGCCCCGACGACGACGAAGGTAAGTCGCTGAAGGTTAGCAACTGGGTTTCGCGAGTCTGAAACTGCAGGTTTGGTCCGAACGCCATGTCCGCGAAAGCGGCCGAAACGCCCCCCGGAACCGCTCGCAAATCCTCGATGGTCAACTGAACGAGAATCGATTCGCCAACATTCACGATTGGCTTCTGAGTTCCCGCTTGAAGCGGAAACGCAGAACCATCGAGCTTGTTCGCTCGCACTCGAAACTCCATCTTCGCGGGCTCGCCTTCGCCATTGAGCAAGTTGATCAGGCGGAGGGCATCGAGCGGCGCCACCCAGCCGTCGTTGTTGACGTCGTAGCGGTATGCCGGGGACTCGGCCTCGGCCGCGTTCCCGCTGCCTGCTCCGCCGCTTCCTGCTCCGCCGCCGTCGGCCACCGCCGCCGGGTTGAACAGTTGCCGGGCGCCGTCGGAGTTCAATGCGTTGATGATCACCAGGGCGTCCCGCGGCGCGAAAGTCCGATCGCCGTCGACGTCGGCCGGGAACGCGTTGTTGTGCCACGGGTTGGCGATGTTGCCCGCCATCAGCGACCGTGTTTCCAGCCGCTCGCTGCCGGTAATTCGGGCGATCGCTCCGCGACGCGCCGCACGCGTGGACTTGGACGACTTCTTGCTTGCCTTGCTCATAACCACCCTTCGTTCCCAATGACATGACCGGGAAAAACACGCGTAACGGACGTATCGGGGTCCTCGCACCGAATCACGGCGATTCCTTGTCACCATCGGCACGGCGAAGCCGGAAGCCGAAAAATAACCGGATTATTGATTCAGATTCACCGTATCCGAACGGCCGGTCGCGTCGTCACAACCGTTACAACCGCTACGATCCCCCGCATCGCTTGCCGTCGTGCCACCTCTACGCAAGCTAAATCCGGCCGCGAATTCCCGCAACAAAATTGTCGCGGCATTCCACTTTGTTCGAATGTCGCCGCGGGCCGAGCTCCACCTGACTTGATTTCGAGTCAATCGAGAAACGGCCAGCGATCGGTTCCGGCGAACATCGTCCCGCAATTTGGCTCGGTTAGGCAATCTGTGCCACTGGCGCCGATTGTTTTGGTTTTACCCAAAAATCGTGTCGATGCGTATTTGCGGAACCTAATCTCAGGGGGGAGTTTTCCATGAAAATTGACTTTCTCGCGGCCGTCGCCGCTTTGGCCGCGCTCTGGTTCGGACCGGCCGCTTTCGCCCAACAGACCACCGTCGCACCTGCGGGCTCCTACATCCACGCCACGCCTTCCGGAGACGCCTACCTGATGGTACCGGATGTCCGGACCGGCACGGATGCCCCGCCGCCCGCCGGCGTCTCGCCGGTCGCAGTGCCACAATATGTCGATAAACCGTCGTACTCGCCGGTTTCGCACTCCGGCGATGAAGCGGCCTGTGCCGCCCCCGCCGCCAGTGCTCCCAGCGCGGGCTGTGCTCCGACCTGTGGAATTCCCTGCGACGACTGCTTCGTTGGCTGGAGCCATCGCTACTACGCCTACGCGGGCATGATGTACTTGCGCTCCCGTGACTCGGAAGTCGCCTACGCGGTCGGCTCGAATAGCGCCGTGGGAGTTCCGGTCCAAGTCACCCCAGTCAGCGTCGCCGACTTCGACTACCAGCCCGGGTTCTTCGTTGGGTTTGGCATGACGCTCGACGAATGCTCGTCGATCGGCGTCAACTACATGCAATTCGAAGCGAGCACCGCGGACTCGGCCACGCTCAATCCGCGGCCCGGCGCCCCATTCGTCCTGAATTCGCTCGTCGTCCACCCGAACACCCTCAATGTCGGCGAAACGGGGCTCGACGCCGACGCCCACTATGATATCCGCTTCAACATCGCGGACATCGAGTACCGCGGCTTGATCGACGGCGACTGCAACTTCAAATTCAACTACCTCGTCGGCTTGCGGATCGCGCAGTCGGAACAGCAGTTTCTCTCCACCTTCAGCACCAACGGCCAAAACAACCATCGCGTCGAGACCGATCTCGACTTCTACGGCGCCGGCATCAAGCTGGGCTTGGAGTACGAACGGGTCTCGAAACGCGGATTTCTCGTCTACGGCCGAGCCAATGCCAGCTTCGTCCCCGGCGAGTTCCGCGCGGACTACGATCAAACTTCCGTGATCGGCGGCCAACTCGTCGATACCTCCTGGAAGGCAGGTCGACTCGTCACCATGACCGACATCGAAATCGGCACGGGTTGGGAAAGCGCCTGCGGCACATGGCGGCTCACCGCCGGCTACAACATCCAGGCCTGGTACAACACGGTCCAGACCGACGAATGGATCCGCGGCGTGCGAACCAACAGCTTCATCGACATGTCGAGCATGCAGACGTTCGACGGCTTGATGGCCCGTATCGAGGCCCGCTACTAGTCGCCAGCCAATCCGCTGCGTCCATCGCCTCCTCGACAACCTCCAGCGGCGGCGTCTTCCGCTTAAGCACACGTCGCCAGAACCAAACTATACGAATCTTTCCCGCACAGGCGGCGTCCGGTTCCCGCAAACCGACGCCGCCTGTTTTCGTTTTTGATTACCGCCAGCCTCGTTTACCGCCGCACTCGTTTACCGCCGAGCCGCAGGCGATGGCTCGGCCTCCAAACCGATCG
>JBIKVL010000323.1:0-5628 GCA_044356875.1 Pirellulaceae bacterium
GCCGAAGTTTCGAAGACAGTTCCGCAATGCGTTTAAGGTTAAAGTTTTGTTCGACGAAATTGGGTTCCGCACCTAGGATTCAAACAGCGACACGACACATCAGCTGATCGCGGCGTCGGGCCAACGGGTTTTCCGCACGTCCGCCGCCGCGAAAGAATGGGGGAAGAAATGTACGAGCGGTTTACGGATCGAGCGCGGAAGGTGATGCAGTTGGCGAACCAGGAGGCCCAGCGGTTCAACCACGAGTACATCGGCACCGAGCACATTCTGCTCGGGTTGGTCAAGGAAGGCAGTGGTGTCGCCGCGAACGTCCTGAAGAATCTGGACGTCGACCTGCGCAAGATCCGCCTGGAAGTCGAAAAGCTCGTGCAAAGCGGACCCGAAATGGTGACGATGGGCCGGTTGCCGCAGACGCCGCGGGCCAAGAAAGTCATCGAATACTCGATGGAGGAGGCCCGCAACCTCAATCACAACTACGTCGGCACCGAACACATCCTGCTCGGATTGCTCCGCGAACAGGAAGGGGTTGCGGCGGCCGTGCTCATGAATCTCGGACTGAAGCTCGACGAAGTCCGCGAAGAAGTGCTGAATCTGCTCGGCCACGGCTTGGAAGCTAGCGAAAGCGGCGAACGCGGTGGACGCGAACCGGCCGGCAGCGCTGCGGAAAGCGGCGGAGCACCGACCTCGAAGGGCTCCAAGTCCCGCACGCCGGCACTCGATAGCTTCGGCCGCGACCTCACAGAACTCGCCCGCCAAGGGAAACTCGACCCCGTCATTGGACGCGAACGCGAAATTGAACGCGCGATCCAAGTCCTCTGCCGCCGCCAAAAGAACAACCCTGTGCTGCTCGGCGAAGCGGGCGTTGGCAAGACGGCGATCGTCGAAGGATTTGCCCAGCGAGTGGTCAGCGGCAACGTCCCCGAATTGCTCGCCGACAAACGCATCGTCGTGCTCGACCTGGCCATGATGGTTGCTGGCACGAAGTACCGCGGCCAGTTCGAGGAGCGGATCAAGGCGGTGATGAACGAGGTGCGACGCGCTCGCAACACCATTCTTTTCATCGACGAACTGCACACGCTCGTCGGAGCTGGCGGAGCGGAAGGCGCGATCGATGCGGCCAACGTTCTCAAGCCGGCGCTTTCCCGCGGCGAAATCCAGTGCATCGGCGCCACGACGCTTGATGAGTACCGCAAGTACATCGAGAAGGATAGCGCGCTCGCCCGCCGCTTCCAGGAAATCGTCGTCGACGCCACCAACCACGATGAAACGGTCGCCATCCTCAAGGGCCTGCGTTCCCGCTACGAGGAACACCACCGCGTGAAAATCACGGACGAGGCGGTCGCGGCGGCCGTGGAAATGTCCGAGCGGTACATCACGGCCCGTTGCCTGCCAGACAAGGCGATCGACGTGATCGACGAAGCGGGCGCCCGCGTCCGCCTCCGTTCGATGACCAAGCCGCCCGATCTCAAGGAGCTGGACGACGACGTCGAACGGCTCAATAAGGCCAAGGAAGAAGCGGTTGCCAATCAAGACTTCGAAAAAGCGGCCGCCCTGCGCGACCAAGCCGACAAGCTCAAGAAGAAGAAGGACCAGATCACGCGGGATTGGCGCGAGCGATCGCGGGAAACCGATGGCATGGTCGACGAGGAGATCATCGCCGAAGTCGTGTCGAAGATGACCGGCATTCCGCTCACCCGTCTCTCGACGGAGGACAGCCAGCGGCTCATGAAGATGGAGGATCAACTCCATCAGCGCGTCATCAGCCAGGACGAGGCGATCCGAGCGATCGCTCGCTCCGTCCGTCGCAGTCGCAGCGGACTCAAGGATCCCAAGCGTCCCACCGGCTGCTTCATCTTCGCCGGTCCCACGGGCGTCGGTAAGACGTTGCTGGCCAAGGCGGTCGCCGAGTTCATGTTCGGCGACGCCGACGCGCTCATTCATATCGACATGAGCGAGTACATGGAAAAGCACAACGTCAGCCGCTTGATCGGCGCGCCGCCGGGCTACGTGGGCTACGAGGAAGGCGGGCAGCTGACCGAGAAGATCCGTCGCCGTCCGTACGCCGTCGTGCTGCTGGACGAAATCGAAAAGGCCCATCCCGATGTCTTCAACATGCTCCTGCAGGTCATGGAGGAGGGCCGCCTAACCGACAGCTTTGGACGCCATGTCGATTTCCGCAACACGGTGTTGATCATGACGACCAACGCCGGCGCCGAAGCGATCAAGAACGAGTCGCAGTTCGGATTCGCCAAACCCGAAGACGACGCGTCGTACGAGAGCATGAAGAGCCGGGTGAACGAACGCATCGAACGCGTGTTCCGCCCCGAGTTCCTCAACCGTATCGATGAGGTCATCATCTTCCGCCATTTGACGAAGGAAGACCTCAAGCGCGTTATCGACCTGGAATTGGCGAAGGTCAAGGAGCGGCTGAAGGAACGCGGCTTGACGCTGACACTCACCGACGACGCCAAGGAGTTCCTGATCAAGAAGGGCTCGGATCTCGACTACGGTGCACGGCCCCTCCGCCGCGCCATCGAGCAATACATCGAGGACCCGCTGTCCGAAGAATTGCTCAAGGGCGAGTTCAATGGCAAGGACGCGATCGTCGTGGGAGCGATCCGGGATGATGAAAACAAGCTCCGCCGGCTTGATTTCAAGGGTGTGAAGAACAGTCCGCCAGCCGGCGAAGCGGTTGGCGCCGCCGCGGGTGACGCGGGGGCTGTCGGGGCCGGCGCGGGCGGCGGTGACTCGGCGCCGTCCACTGGTGGTGCGTCCGCCTAGTGGGAACGGCTCAGCCGTTTCGATAAACTTCTTGGCGAGGGGCGGGCTATGGATCGACGACAATTCGCCAGTGCCGCGACATTGACAG
Source organism: Pirellulaceae bacterium (assembly GCA_044356875.1). Taxonomy (GTDB): domain Bacteria; phylum Planctomycetota; class Planctomycetia; order Pirellulales; family Pirellulaceae; genus CAIXSC01. The sequence goes on from JBIKVL010000323.1 coordinate 2,870, forward strand.
CGGGACTCGCGTTTCATGCCGCTGCCTCCGGGCAGGACTCCGCGAAAAAGCGCATCGGGGCCAACGACCGGATCACGATCTGCGCGATGGGTTTGCGGGGACGTGGCGGCAGCGTGCTCAACACGTTCGCGTCGCTGGCCGATGTCGACGTGAAATACGTGTGCGACATCGACGAGACGGTGTTGAACAGCCGAGCCGCCCAGGTGGCCGACCGCAAGGGACGAAAGCCCGAGACGATCAAGGATTACCGGAAGGCGCTCGAAGATCCCCAGGTCGACGCGCTAGTGGTCGGCACGCCTGATCACTGGCATGCGTTGCCCACGATTCACGCTTGCCAAGCTGGCAAAGACGTTTACGTTGAAAAGCCTGACGGCCACAATCTGATCGAAGGCCGCACGATGGTTGCGGCGATGCGCAAGCATCAACGGGTTGTCCAAATGGGCACTCAGGCGCGCAGCGGTCCGCACTTGCTCAGCGCCATGGAGTACCTCCGATCGGGCGCGATCGGTCGAGCCCGATTCGCGAAAGCGTGGGAGAGCGCGCGGCAAGGCGCGATCGGCAAGCCGGCCGATGGCACGCCTCCGCCGGGCGTTGACTACGACATGTGGCTCGGCCCCGCCCCGAAGCGGGCTTTCAATCCCGTGCGGTTCCACGGCAATTGGCGTTGGTTTTTCGATTACGGCACGGGCGATCTGGGGAACGACGGCGTTCATCGACTGGACATCGCGCGTTGGGCGCTCGAGACGGCCGTGGCCGCTCGCCGTGAACCGGCACCCGGCTTGCCCAGCAAAGTCTCCGCGATCGGCGGGAAGTATTTCTTCGACGACGCGCAGGAGTGGCCCGATACGCTGATGGTCACTTTCGACTTCACGCCCGGCTACATCCTCACGTATGAAATGCGGACTTGGAGCGCTTACCCGTTGCATGAGGAGAGCGAAGGGGCGGCCGTGTATGGCGACGAAGGGTCGGTCATCATCGGCAACAGCCGTTGGCGCGCTTTCGACGCGCGGGGGAAGCAGATTCGCGAAGAGAAGGGCGGCTACAACGACGTCGGTCATGTCCGCAACTTTCTCGACTGCATGCGGAGCCGCGAGCGGCCGACCGCCGATCTGGAAACGGTGGGGCATCCGTCAAGCGTCCTATGCCACTTGGGCAACTGCGCGTGGCGGGCCGGCCGTACGCTGCGGTTTGACGCCGCCACCTACACATTCACGGGCGACTCCGACGCGAACCAGTTCCTGACGCGTCCCGAATACCGTCGACCTTGGGTGCTGCCGTCGTTGAACGACGTGTGAACGGCGTCTTAACGGCGTCTGAAAGGCGTACGAATCTGTGGTTCAGGACCCTCCATAATCAAAGCGGGGTCTGAATAGTGGCGCATCGAGCTACCTTCGAGACTCGTTGAGGGACAATACCGTTCAATGTTCCGTAAACAATTGCGGGATTGAAGGCTGCATCGCGGTTTTGCGGGGCGGTTGGAACGCGATCGTCAACAGTGCTACGGCACGTTTTCACGGGCGGTCAATCGTTGCCGATTCTTTGGCTGAAAGCCAAACTCAACGTAGCCTAGGGCAACGCCCTAGGACGGTTGACCGCCACAACGCAATTAGTTGGCTGAAAGCCAACCTCACCATCGCCAATGGGAGTGATTGGCGAGATTCAACGAATTGCCGCAAAATGGGTCCTTTCGAGGCGACACAATGTGTTGAGGTTGGCCTTCAGCCAACAGGTACAACTGTCCTTGACTTGGGGTGAATCCGAGTGTCTTTATCCCTCCTTGTTTCAGCAGACGCAAGCTTAAGAGCAACAGAGACTTAACGCTAATTGAACGGTATTGCGTTGCGGGACGCTCTTTGCGATTCGGTTCCGATGGTTCGAGTCTCTAACTCGGCGTCGTGGGATGTGTGCCATCCGTGGCTTCCGTGCCATCCGTGGTTCCGTGGTTCCATGGTTCCATGGTTCCGTGGTTCCATGGTTCCGTGGTTCCATGGTTCCATCCCATCCGTGGCTTCCGAGGTTCCCTCCCATCTCTGGTTCCGTGGTGGGGTGGTACCGGCTCGGATTGCGAATTCATCGCACCAAGATTGAATTTGTTGACAGATAGGCGTCGACTTATTTATAGTTCCGCCTACATTCGGACGGCGAAGCGGCCAACTTCACCGCCTGAGTCGTTTTGCTCGCCTGCCTGTTACCCGCCTCGAGACTAACTGAATAGCCTCGCACCACCCCGTTTCGCAAGGAGCGATCTGCCCATGTTGAGCCTGTTCTTCAATCGTCGTCATCGGGATTGCGAGGGTTCCTCGCGCCGCGAGTTTTTGAAGGTTGGCACTTTGGGCGCGGGATCGTTGACGCTGCCTGGGTTGTTGAGGGCGCGGGCGGCGGCGGCCGCCTCGGGTAAGCCGGTGAAGGACACGTCGGTCGTCTGGTTGTGGCTCAGCGGCGGACCGACGCATGTCGAGACGTTCGACCCCAAGATGACGGCGCCATCGGAGTATCGCAGCACAACGGGCGAAGAGACGACGGCGATTCCGGGCGTGACCGTGGGTGGCACCTTCCCGGGGATTGCTCGGGTGGCGGACAAGATGGCGTTCGTGCGTTCTTTCGCCCACACGAACAGCGGTCACTCGGGCGGCACGCACTACGTGATGACGGGCTATGACAACAAGACGGCGGACAATGGCGGGCTGGCGACGAAGCCGTCGCTTGGTTCGATCGTGTCGCGGGTTCGCGGCGCGAGCCGTGAAGGGAGCGGCGTGCCG
>JBIKVL010000324.1:0-5590 GCA_044356875.1 Pirellulaceae bacterium
GGTCATGGAGAGAGCGATCAGGGCGAGCATGATCGCGATTCCGATCGGACCGCCGGAGAAGACGATTTCGAAGAAGGAATCAGGCGCCGCATTGGCGGCGGGCTGGGGAGGCATGGTGGCGGAAACTCCAGCGACGGCAAGTCCAGCGGCGGCAAGTCCAGCGGCGGAAACTCCAGCGACGAACCGACGTCGCCGCAGCGCCGCTCATCTTACGGCGTCATGCGGGCGAGTGTGAAACGCTTCGCGCGCGAATCTCGTCATTCGCCTGTCTTGGCCGCCTTGGGAGGAATACGCGCATCGCCCTTGGCTTCGTGGCGGAGTTCCTGGTAGCGGAGCACGAGTTCTTCGACCGCATCGTTGCTCTTGTCCACATCCAACGCGAGCCAATCGCCGTCGAGCCCCGGTTTCGCGACGCGGATGCCCGCCGCCAAGCGGCCGCGGTGGTCGCCGCCTACGCGGTCGCCGGCCGCCAATGCCGCCACCAAGCGGTCGGCGAGCGAGCCGCGGGTTTCCTCGAACGCCCGAGCCATTTCGACAATCACTTCCCGACCGGCGAGCGTGTTGCCCTGGCAGCAATAATCGCGCCCGGTCATCGCTCCCCAGTAGCGGCTCTCGGCGGGAGCCTGCGTCGGATTGTGGACGGCCGTGCGGCCGAGCGCGTCGATGATCGCCAATTGCCGTTGCTCGGGTTGGGGATCGTCTTTGAGCAGCCGCGTCAGGACATCTTCGGGACGAACTTTTTCCCGCAAGAGATCGATCGCCTGCTGGCGCCATTTCGGCACATGGTAATGCTGGGTGCAAAATGCCCCCACGCCACCCACCGCAATCGGCACGACTTTGCCCACCGCCGGGTACTTGCTCGCGACCGCCGCGCCGCACACTCCGCTCGCTGGGTCGACCGCGACGATGGAGAACGTCGCGGTGATGTGCGACCTTGGAACGCGCGAGGGCTCTGCCCCGAGTGGCATGGGCTCGGCGGCGCTGACGGCGAGCGAGAGGCAACCGAGCAGCCAAGCTGTGGGGATGTAGCGACTGGGCAGGCGGTTCATATTCCACCGGTTTTTCTGATAAAGCAACGGTTTTCGATGCGTGGGTGGCTGGCTACTATGGAGACATTGTTGGAGGCAAGCCGTTGGAGCCGGCCGCCAGCCACGACCCTGCCAGCCACGACCCTGCCAGCCACGACCCTGCCAGCCACGACCCTGCCAGCCACGCACTCGTTCGAGGAGCACAGCCGATGCGGAAATATATCATTATGGGAGTGCAGGGGTCGGGTAAGGGAACTCAGGCCAAGCTGCTGTGCGAAGCGTTCGATCTGGTTCACATGAGCGTCGGCGACATCTTTCGCTGGCACATTCAGAACCACACGAAACTTGGCGCCCGCGTCAAACGGATTGTGTCCCAGGGACAACTGGTGCCGGATGAGGTCGTGGACGAGGTCGTGAAAACGCGGCTCGACATGCACGATTGGAACTATGGCTTCGTGCTGGATGGCTTTCCCCGGAACCAGCATCAGGCCCAGTTTTTCCTGGAACATTACGATGTGGACGCCGTCATCGAAATCCATGTTTCCGACCAAGTGGTGCTGCAGCGGATCCTCAGCCGGCGGCTCTGCGAGAAATGCGGGTTGGACTACAACCTGATTTTCCATCGGCCCAAGACCGAGGACGCTTGCGACGTATGCGGTGGCCGGTTGGTGTCGCGGGCGGACGATACGCTCGAAGCCGTCCAGTCGCGATTGCACGACTACCACACGAAGACGGAACCGATTCTCGATCTGTTCCGTGGCCGCGAACTGATCGTGAGGGTGGACGGCACGAAGCCGGCCGACGTGATTCAAGACGAAATCCGCCGTCAATTGCGGTTGCCGCTGGAACCGCGCGGCCGCAAAGGGGAACGTGCTCCCGCCGCCCCGTTGAATCCAGTGCCCGCCAACTGAGACGCAATCGCCGACGGAGGTCTGTGTTGGACGTGTTGCGTGTCGATCAAGGGTTCGCGGGTTTAGCGTTGGGCGGACGATAGGCCTTCATTCGCGGTTCGCGGGTTTCGAGCCGTGGTCCTTCGAGCAAGTCGATGCAATAGGGGATGGCGGGGAAGACGGCGTCCAGGCATTCGCGGATCGCTCGCGGCTGGCCGGGCAGATTGACCAGGAGCGCGCTGCCGCGAATGCCCGCCGTCTGGCGTGAAAGGATCGCCGTCGGCACTTTTTCCAGCGACACTTTCCGCATCAGTTCGCCGAACCCCGGCATCATCTTCTCGCACACCCGCTCGGTCGCCTCCGGGGTCACATCGCGTTTGGCCGGACCGGTGCCGCCGGTTGTAACGACCAGGCAACAACCGTCCCGATCGACCAAGTCGATCAACGCCCGTTCGATCACGTCCCGTTCGTCCGGGATCACCACCGCCACCGGTTCCCACGGACTAGCGAGCACTTCTTCCAAGTATTCACGAATCGCCGGCCCGCCCCGATCGACGTACTCGCCGCGGCTGGCTCGGTCCGAGACCGTGACCACTCCGATACGCGCGACTCGCGGGTTGGCCATGTCTGGCGAGCGAGGTACGGCCCCAACCGCTTGGCCATCGGGGGAGGCGCCGGTCAGTGGAGCCTGTTCGGGCTGCGGAGCATGCTCAGCGGTCATGGGGAAGACCTTGCGAGGGCGGCGAGGAGTTTGGCGAGCAGGTCGGTAAAACTCGCGGCGGGGCGGGTCGCGAGTTGTGGGGGAACGGCTCGCTTTCTATAGTGGTCGCCAGTCTACGCGAATTCGCAGGACGCTCAACCTGGGTAGCCATAGCGACCTGCGGTGCGAACGGCTGTCCGCGATCCGCGGGGCTGGGGCGTGGTTAGGGAGTCGTAATGCTGACCGGATTGCTGGCGGTTTATTGTGGAATTGTGGTCGGGGCGTCCCTGGTGGGCGGCTTTATTCCCTCCTTGGTGCGGCTCGGACATCGCCGCATGCAGATGCTGTTGAGCGTCGTTGGCGGCCTAATGCTCGGCGTCGGCCTGCTCCACCAGCTCCCCCACTCGATCGTCATCGCGGAAGACGGCGGAGCGGGCATCGATTGGTGCGTCGGCTGGATGGTCGGCGGTTTGATGCTGACGTTTTTTCTGATCCGGTGGTTCCACGCCCATTCGCATGACGCCGAGCATTCCCACGGGCACGACGCGGGGCATTCCCATGGGCACGCTGAACGGGGTGAGCGTGGTCGCGGTGGACACGAGCATGGACCGACCTGCGACCACGACCACGGGCACGACCACGATCACGACCACGATCACGACCACGGGCCTGGACACGGGCACGACCATGGACATGGCACGGTCGTTGGTATGGGGTCCGCGGAGTTGTCGGAAGCGGACACGCCAGTTCGCGAGGGGCGTGGGCCATCGCCGGCGGCCAATTCCAGTTGGTTGGGGATTTTCTTCGGCCTTTCCCTCCATACGCTGCTGGACGGCTTCGCGCTCGGAGCCCACTTCGCGGCGGATTCGGCCCACTTGCACTTGGACGAACACGGTTTTGGCGGGTTGGGATGGTGGTTGCCGGGACTGGGCACGCTGCTGGGCGTCGCGCTCCACAAGCCGCTCGATTCGCTCTCGATCACCTCGCTGATGGCCGCTCGCGGATGGTCGAAACGCCATCAAATGCTGGTCAACTTAGGCTACTCGCTGATGTGTCCGCTGGGGGTCTTCCTGTTTCACGTCGGCGCCTATCGGATCGCGGAGAACCACAGTCTGTTCATCGCCGCCGCGGTTGCCATGGCGGCGGGCGTCTTCGTCTGCATTTCGCTCAGCGATTTATTGCCGGAAATCGAATTCCATTCGCACGACCGGTTGTTGCTCTCCGGCTTGTTGACGCTCGGACTAGCGCTCGCCTGGGGCATTGGCTTCCTCGAACCCGAACATGCTCACAGCCATGGCCCGTCGCAAACCCACTCAGAGCACGGCAGCGGAAACCACGGCCCTGGCGAACCCGGCCATGGCGAACCCGGCCATGGCGAACCCGGCCATGGCGACCACAGCCATGGCGACCACGGGCATGAAGCCCACAGCGATGGAGTCCCAAAAAACGCGACGAGCGGGGATCTGAAGGGGCGTTCCGAGACGGCGCCGCAGCACGATTCCCAACCTCCCAAGGCCGACTCCAGTTACGTGCCACGGCGATTGGCAACCCCACTCGCGGAGTGGTCCTGGACGTTTTTTGGCCAAAATGGTCTTGTCGCTCGTGGATTGTGAACGAAGATCGCTGGTGAGGGCTTGAAGGTTCCGCAAGGCTTATCCCGCGATTGATCGCAAAGGCGCCGACGACTCATGATTCTCAAGAACAAGCGTTTTCAAGGTTGGATCGGCGGGTCGTTTTTCGAGTGGCTCGGCATCGATTTCGTCTCGCGGATGGAAATGCTCGCCCTATCCTTCCACAAGGATTGGGAAAAGCTCAAGGTGCTGCGGCGGGCGCGGCGTGAGCGACGGTCGCTGGTGACGAACCAGGAAATGTTCATCCTGCATTCGCTGGCGCTAGGACTCCGCGGGCTGGAAGGAGACTTCGCCGAGGTGGGCCTCTATCAGGGCAGCACCGCCAAAGTCATTTGCGAAGCGAAGGGGGACAAGCCGTTCCATTTGTGCGACACTTTCGAGGGGCTGCCGGAACCGAACGAATCGGAAAAGTCGATCGAGAAAAAAGGCCGGTTCGCCTGCAGCCTGGAATCGATTCAGAAGTACCTCGGAGGCTATCCCAACCTCTCGTACCACAAGGGGTTTTGCCCGCAGTCGGTCCAAGGCGTGCTCGACGACCATCGGTTCGCGCTCGTCCATTTGGACGTCGATCTGTACGAAAGCACGAAGCAGTGCATCGAATACTTTTGGCCGCGGATCTTGCCCGGTGGCGTGTTGATTTCCCATGACTACTCGATTTTGCATGGGGTGAAGCAAGCGTTCAGCGAGTTCACGGCCAACACGCGGGAGCAGGTGATCGAGTTGCCGACGACCCAGTGCATGCTGATCAAACATTCGGGATGACGGAGCGACGCCGGTGGCGGATTTCTTCGCGATAGTCATCATCGGCGTGATCCTCGTGGCGGCCGTCGTGGCCGTCCCTGTCATCGCGGTGATCGCTTGGGTGCGGTCGCTGCAAGTCGGAACGCTCGCCCACCGCATCGCCAGGCTGGAGGCCGAAGTCGCGCGGCTTGCCCAAGCTTCAAGGTCGGCGACATCGCGTCAATCGCCCGAGCCGGGCACATTCCCCGAGATGGGCGTGTTGTCCGAACAGAGCGCGCCGGTCGCCGTGACGATCGTCCCGGAAGCTGCCTCGGAACCGGTCGCGGCGCCAGCGTCCCTGGCCGCGGGCGAGGTTCCACCGCTGGTTGCCGAATCACCATTCACACAGCCGCCGCCGCCGTTGCGGGCCGCGCCGCCGCCCGCGTTTCAACCGCCTTCCCAGCCCGTCGCGCAACCATATCCATCCCAGCCCGCCGCGCACCCTTCCCAGCCGCGTCCCGCAGCGATTCAGCCGCCGATTTCGCGTCCCGTGGCGGGCAGCCCGATCGATTTGGAAATGCTCATTGGCCGACAGGCGCTCGGGTGGCTGGCGGTGGTGGT
>JBIKVL010000325.1:0-5567 GCA_044356875.1 Pirellulaceae bacterium
CCCGTTCCATCATGGCCGCTGGGCAGGTGACGCCCATCAATCCGGCCTTCGCCTCGGCCTGCGAGTTCGAAGCGCGGATAATCCGGATGATTTCGTCGATGTTGGCAAGCGCGAGCAGCAGGCCTTCGACCGTGTGTTTGCGTTTTCTGGCTCGCGATAAAAGAAACTGTGTGCGGCGGCGAATAACCGTCACGCGGTGCCGCAAAAACTCCTGCAGCAATTCCTTAAACGTCAGCTCGCGCGGCTTGCCATCCACCAGCGCCAAGAAGATGAGCGATACCGAATCCTGGATTGGCGAGAATTCGTAGAGTTGGTTGAGCACCACCTCGGGATCGGCGTCGCGTTTGATTTCGACGACGATCCGCACGGGCTCCTTGAGATCGCTCTCGTCCCGCAGGCTGGAGATGCCTTTGATTCTCTCTTCGTTCACCAGTTCGGCGATCCGCTCGATCACGCGGTCGCGGAACTGCTGGTAGGGAACTTCATTAATGACGATCCGATAGCGGTCGTTCTTATACTCTTCGATTGTCGTCCGCGCCCGCAGCGTGATCGTGCTGCGGCCCGTCATGTAGCCGCGGCGGATTCCAGCGCGGCCGCAGACGATGCCGCCCGTGGGGAAATCGGGGCCCGGCACAATCTCCATCAGCTCGTCGATCGAAATATCCGGATCGTCGACCAGACGGATCAACGCTTGGCAAATCTCGCCGAGGTTGTGCGGCGGAATCGATGTCGCCATGCCAACGGCGATACCTTGCGCGCCGTTGACCAGCAGGTTAGGGAACTTCGATGGCAGCACCGTGGGCTCGATGCCCCGCTCGTCGTAGGTCGCGATGTAGTCGACCGTGTCAAGCTCGAGATCGTCGAGCATCGCGGCCGCGATCGGCGACAGGCGGGCTTCGGTATACCGCATCGCGGCGGGCGGCAGACCGGCGATCGAGCCGAAGTTGCCTTGCTTGTCGATCAGCAAGTGCCGCATGTTCCATTCCTGGGCCATGCGGACCAGCGTGGGATAGATCACGCTTTCGCCGTGCGGGTGGTAGTTGCCGCTGGTGTCGCCCGAGATCTTCGCGCATTTGACGCGCGACGCGTTCGGGCCGAGATTCAGGTCGTTCATCGCGACGAGAATGCGCCGCTGCGACGGCTTCAAACCGTCCCGCACGTCCGGCAACGCGCGGCTGACGATCACGCTCATCGCGTACGTCAGATAACTCTGCTTCAGCTCGTCCTCGATTGAGAAATCGACCAAGCGGCCACCATGGATATCGGCCGCGCCAGGAGGCCCGCTAGCGGGCGGAATGTCCGGATTTTGGGGGTCACCCGAGTCAGTCGACAAGTCGCAATCCTTTCAGCCAAAACCGCGGTGCAATCGACGGGTGGAGTGTATCATTTTCCACCCCGGTTCACAACCGCTTAGTCGCCGCAGATTGCCGCCGCAAGTCTGGGAATGAATGACACTTACGACCTGCAATTTGCGGCTCGATGGCCCCAACCGCGCGGCCGCGTTCAAACCACCCGTCGGTCACTCGACCGGGACCGATCGGGGCCGTGCCGGCACTTCCCCCAGATTGCGATGGGCCACCAATTCCGCGCAGATGCTGACCGCGATTTCAGGAACGGTTTGCGAGCCGATTTCCAGCCCTACCGGCGCGTACACGTTCCGCAACGCGTCGGTGGAAACTCCCTCTTGGCGAAGGTCATCGAAGATCAACTTGATCTTCCGCCGGCTGCCGATCAAACCGACGTAGCGGGCGCCGCGATCCGCCAAGTAATACAAAGCCCGCTCGTCGTGGCTGTGCCCGCGGGTCACGATCAAGCAATACGTGTCCGGTGTGATGTCCAGCGCCGGCAAGACCTGCTCAATCGGCCCATGGAACCGCCGCTCCACCCGCGGAAATCGCGCCGCCTCGGTGTATTCGGCCCGGTCGTCCACGATCCACACCGCGAAATCGAGGTCGGCGGCCAACTCCGCGACCGCCTTTCCAACGTGGCCTCCGCCCACGATGACCAGCCGACACCGCGGCAGGATCGGCAAATAGGCGACGCCACGCGTCGCGTAGGGCCGTGGGCGGCCCGCGATCGGACGCAGCGTTTCCACCACCCGCATTGGAAACGCCTCGGGGCCCTCCAGCCGGCTGTTCGCCCTCAAGGTTGATTCCAGCGATCCGACGGCGCTGCTTGGGACGACGCTGCTTGGGACGGCGCTGCTTGGGACGGCGCTGCTTGGGACGGTTTCGAGCGCGGCCACCGGTTGGTCGCGGGAATCGAATAAAAACAGGGCCGGGGCCGCGAGTCCACTGGTCTCGGCGTCGAAGACGGCCGCTTCAGTCACCCCATCGCCACCGGCGACTTGTTGGGCGAGCCGCGCGAAGTAGCCCCGCGCAGCGTCGTCCACGACAGGCCAAATGACGACCAGCATGCGGCCACCGCAAATCAACCCGTCGTCCCAGCCGTAGTCGCTATCGAGTTGAAAGGCGGCGATCAGCGGACCGGCGGCGTCGAGCGCGCCGATCGCGCGCCGCTTCACCTCCGCTTCGACACATCCACCGCCGAGCGTCCCGGCCTGCGACCCGTCGGGAAACACGAGCATGGTCGCCCCGGCTTTTTGCGGCGTTGAACCGCGGGTCTCCACCAACCGGCAGTAAGCAAACGGCCGATCGGCCGCCAACGCCGACTCGAATTGCGTCACCAAATCGCGCATCAGACCGGTTCCATGACTTGCAATAGGGTGCGAATCACCAAGTCTTTCACCCGGGGACGATATTCCATCATGTGTGGCGCCACGAGATGGGCATGGAGGTCTTCGAGCGTCGCCCATTGTTCGACCACGGTGACGGTGTCGGGGCGAAGCGGAAGCTGCGCCGCCAACCCGGTTTCCACGTCGACGGCGGGGCCGTACAAGAGACAACCCTTTTCAGCGAGCACCAACGGCACAATCCGGTGAAATTCGCGGAGGAATTCCACGCGCTTCCCGGGCTGCAATTCGATGGTCGCGATCACGTGAATCATTGGTTCCTCGTCGATGTTGACGGTTCGCTAAACTGTTTGCTAAACGGTTCGCGTTATCGCGACCCGGCCGCTCCGGCGGCGGGCAGCCCCAGGGCTTGCCGTTCGCCGGCTTCCAGCAGCTGCTGGCAGCGTTCGGCGTCGCGGTAATATTCGCGGCGCTGCAGCAAGCTGGCGGCGTCCTCGTCGAGCACCACGGCCACCTGCGGGTGAAGTTGCAGGGCGGAAGCCGTATTGCTGGCGGTGACCGGCCCTTCCACCATGCCACGGATCGCTTCGGCCTTGCCACGCCCCGTCGCGACGAGCAGGCACTGGCGGGCATCGAGGATCGTCCCCACGCCCATCGTTACCGCCAACCGCGGCACGAGATCTTCGCTTCCGAAGAAACGGGCGTTGTCGCGGATCGTTTCGCGGACCAGCGACTTGAGACGGGTGCGACTGGCGAGCGACGAGCCGGGTTCGTTGAACGCGATGTGTCCATCGGCGCCGATACCGAGCAATTGCAGGTCGATTCCGCCGGCAGCTCGGATCCGCGCTTCGTATTCCGCGCAAGACACGGCGAAGTCCAACGCCAGTCCATCCGGCACGTGGGTGCGTTCCGGCACCACGTTGACGTGGTCGAACAGTTGCCGCTGCATGAAATAGCGGTAGCTCTGTGGGTGGGCGGGGCCCAGTCCGGCGTATTCGTCCAGGTTAAACGTCGTGGCTTGGGAGAAGTCGAGCCCCTCGTCGCGATGGAGCCGGATCAATTCCTGATAGGCGCCGATGGGCGAACTGCCAGTCGCGAGCCCGAGCACGCAGGCGGGCTGACGACGCAGCAACGCGGCGATAAAGGCGGCGGCCCGACGGGCGACGGCCGCGTTGTCTTGCTCGATGATGACCCGCACAGTCGACCTCCCGCGTCTTTCCGCACGCTTCCACGTGGCGTTTGCCGCCACTCGCACAATCGGCCATGGCGGGAAAACCGGGTTTTAGAGCAAAATCGGCAGAAAACCAACCGCCCACCCGAGGACTCGCCTTGTCTTGACCCCCGGGGTTGGCGATATACTCCCGCCCGCGCCGGCGTCCGCCGGGTTCTGTTGGCAACAAGGAGGTTTGGCCATGCGTTCGATCGCGATCATCAATCAAAAAGGCGGCGTTGGAAAAACAACGACAGCGGTGAATTTGGCGGCCGCCCTGGCGGAAGCCGGTCAACGGGTCTGCGTGATGGATCTGGACCCGCAGTCCCACGCGTCGCTGCATCTCGGCGTGACGCTCGGCGAAAACGACCTGTCGATCTACGACGTGCTGACGGGCGATGCGTCGTTGGCCGACGTGCGGCGGAAGCTTTCCGACCGTCTCTCGATTGTCCCGGCCCACCTGAACCTCGCCGCCGCCGAGATGGAACTGGCGGGCGAAGTCGGCCGCGAAGTGATTCTCCGCGATAAACTGGCCCGCGACCTTCAGGAAGACGCTGGAGCCGCCTTCGATTTCCTCATCGTCGACTGCCCGCCGTCCCTGGGCGTCCTGACCCTCAACGCACTTACCTCGGTCGACGAGGTCTTCCTGCCGCTACAACCGCACTTTCTGGCGCTGCATGGGTTGAGCAAGCTGTTGCGAACGATCGAAATCGTCGCCAGCCGCCTCAATCCGACCCTGCGGCTTACCGGGGTTGTGCTCTGCATGTTCGAATCCGCCACTCGCTTGGCGTCGGAAGTCAGCAGCGACGTTGAGGACTTCTTTAAACGTCCCTCCCAAGCGAACTCCGTGTGGTCCAAGGCGCAGATGTTCTCCACGCGGATCCGCCGGAATATCCGGCTGGCGGAAGCTCCAAGCTTCGGCCAATCGATCCTCCAATATGCCCCGCAATCGCACGGCGCCGAAGACTACCGCCAACTCGCCCGCGAAATGCTCGGCGTCCCCGCCGCGACCGCTGGTACGGCGTCCGCCGCGACCGCCGTCACGAGCGCCGGTTTCGGTTCCGCTTCGCCCGCCACCGTTTAGCCCGCGGCACCATCAAGCCATCTCGCTTTCGCGATAAACACCACCGTCGGCGCCACGCGAAAAAAACGCCAGCGTGGCGCAATCCGAGCGGTCGGCAAACGTCCGGCCGCGACTGTTTGCGCGGCTGCTGACCCGGCGAGCCGCTTCGACGTGTTGTGCCTTCTATGACGATGGTTCGCCCCTGCTCGTGGTCGGCTTACGAGCGTTGCGCGCGTGGATCGGCCTGTAGCGATCGTTGCTCGAACAGCGATCCGTCCGCCGACGCCTCGGATCGCGGCTATGCCGACAAACGCGATGCGACACCATTGACGCGGTCGTGACTCTTTGCGCGAGCCTGTCGATGGCGCGATCCGTCTGTTCTGTGCGACGATTCCACCTTATGCGATCCACCCGCTTTATGCGCTGCGTCCGCTCTATGCGCTGCGTCCGCCCTATGCGCTGCGTCCGCTCTATGCGCTGCGTGTGCGTTGTGCGTCGTCTGTGCACTGTGCGACGCGTCCAGCTTGAGCGACTCGTCCGCGTTGTGCCTCGCGTCTGATCTGTGTGTCGCTTGCGAGCTATGCGGCGAATGGCGGAAAGTC
>JBIKVL010000326.1:0-5562 GCA_044356875.1 Pirellulaceae bacterium
GGATGCGTGGATCGCATGAGCATGTCGAGCCTCCGTCCGCCTGCTGGAACCGTTGAGCCGATATCGCTTCACCACTTCGTCACAACGGCCCACGATAGACGCTAAGTTGAGCAAGTTCTCCATTCTTCCCAGGAAACTCACCGAATTCCGGCGCCCGGAATTCACATCGCACCCATCAGCGAAGCTGTGCCGCCGCGCGATCCTTGAACGCGCATCGTCGTTTTTCGCGCAGCGTCGTTTACCGCCGAGCCGTAGGCGATGGCTGGGCCGGCAGACCGCAGCCTATGGCGAGATCGATACTCGCTTTCCAACGAGCCAGCGCCTTCGGCAGAAAAAGGGGACGGGCAGGAAAAGGGGATGGGGGTCACTTCTGAAGTTTCGAGGCGTTTGGTGGTTGGCCGTGCGCCTCTTTTTCGTGAACTGGCAGGCCGTGAGCGGCTCCAAGTTGTGTGATCGGGCGGTTCGAGGCCGAGAGTGACCCTCTCGGCTTTCGTCGTTTCTGGCCTATTGCCCGCGGGAGACCGCGGGTGGAGCCGGCAGCGCCGGCGTCCAACGGACCGCATCGCGTTCCCGCGATAGAGTCGCCTCGCCCCGAAGGAGCCGCGACAGCCATAGTGTCGACGTCGAATCCGCCGGTTCCATCGGTACGCTGCGCCCAACACTGCCCTGCGGTCGCGCAGCGACAACCGATGGTAGCCCAGCCTTTTAAGGCTGGGAGGGGTTTGGTCTCATTATCTCATTGTCTCATTGTCGAGCGGATTCGAGGTTGTAACGAGCGGTGTCGGTCTTCCGGGGAACAACCTGCCAAGCGTGGTCGAGGAGTGCCCGAATGCCGTCGCCATCGGCGGGCTGGTCGGAGATCGTCAACCGGGCGATGGCGCGACTCAGACTCAGAATGTGAGAAATGGCTTCATGAGGACAGAATCATTTGCGTCTTGGTCCCAGCCTTAAAAGGCTGGGCTAACATCGGTCGTCGCTTCGCGACTACCGGTTCGTGGCCCTTAACCTCTTTTGCGATGGAACATTCTGCTCGAACAAACGAGTTTGGAAGTGGTCGGTTGGATGAGAATCAGGTTGGTGTCATTGGGCGCTTACGCGGAGACGACTCATGGGCTGTCGGATGGAACGGATCTCGCGGCAAGCCGCTCCCATGGCTGGGCCAGGAGCGGTGATGATTGCATCGTGGCGGTTCCGCAGAGGCGTGTAGGACGGTGCTTACCCCTTGCACGGTTGGCTTGTTTGTGGATTTAGCATAGGCTCGATGGGCTTTGCGATATCACGGCAACGCTTCGCATCTGAAACACGCGTCTTCACCGGCATTCGCTGAGGGTAAACCTTGATTGGAGCGCGGCGTCCTACCGTGAGTCAGCCCGCCAGACCTCGTGGAACCGCCCGACGGTTGCACGTTAAAAGATGCCCTGCCTGATTTTTCGGGAATGCGTCGGGCACCTTTTTGCTCATCGCTGTTGCATCGATCCATTGAGCAAAGTAGGCTGACGCCTCGGGTTTTTCTATCGGTCGTGGGAGCCAAATTCACCATGAACCATGGACACGGGGCGACTGGCGAGGCGTTGACACCGGCGCCCCGCCATCACGACCTGTTACAGCCAGTGATTGGGCTAAGTAGCACTGAAGCGCATGAGCGGAATGGGGAAACCGCTCCGATTTCTGGGCTGTCGCAGGATTTTCACCAACGATACCGGCTGGTGAAAGTTTTGGGTCAAGGTGGAAATGGCGTTGTCTGGTTGGCTGATGATTTGGTTTTGGAGAGGCCGGTTGCCGTCAAGGTTCCGCGACGCGACAAGGCGAAAGCTCGGCAGTCCATGTCCGCGACGATCGCGGAAGCACGCCGGGTCGCGGGACTCAACATCGGCGGGATCGTTCCCGTCTTCGACGTCCTTCCGCTGAACGACGATCTGGCGATCATCTTCAAGTACATCGATGGCGGATCGCTCGCTGACCTCCTACTCCGCGAGAGGCTCACCGCGGTCCAGGCGGCCAGGATTTGCCACCAAGCTGCCCTGACACTTGCCGAAGCCCACCTGCGGGATGTCATCCATCGCGACATCAAGCCGGCCAACATCCTGCTCGACGCAGCCGGCACGGTTTGGATTTCGGATTTCGGCTTGGCGACAACCGAGCGGGAACAGTGGGCCGATCGCGGTTACGAGGTCGGAACGCTCGCTTACATGGGACCCGAGCAACTGTCCGGCAACGCCCACATGGTCGATGCGCGTGGTGACATCTACAGCTTGGGGGTCGTGCTGTTCGAATTGCTGACGGGACGCCTGCCGTTTTCCGCCAACAATGCGGACAGCTACCGCGAAGCAGTCCTCAAACGTCCTCCGCGGGCGCCGCGATCGATCTGCCGCGACGTGCCCGAACAATTGGAGAAAATCTGCCTCCGCTGCCTCGCGAAGGATCCTGG
Source organism: Pirellulaceae bacterium (assembly GCA_044356875.1). GTDB lineage: Bacteria > Planctomycetota > Planctomycetia > Pirellulales > Pirellulaceae > CAIXSC01. The sequence goes on from JBIKVL010000326.1 coordinate 2,429, forward strand.
CCACCGTTACACCACCGCGACCGATCTCGCTTCCGCTCTCGCTCTTTGGCTCAACTCGCTCAACTCGCTCGACAAACACGATCGGGCGGCGGCTCTTGCGCTGGGGCATACGGCGGAAACAGACGCCCCGGGTACCGCCAATCGCGAAACCAAACGTTCCGATGGCCGGTCCGATAGCCGGTCCGATGACCGTTCCAGTTGGTTTAACCCACTGGCCGTGCTCGTGGCGTGTGCGACCCTGATCTCGCTGGTGGTCTTGCTGACGGTTGCCCTGACGGACCGGAATGGCAGCGTTGCCACGTCGGTTCATGAGCCGAATCCCTCCGCTCCGCCCATCGATCCTCGACCGGATATCGCCGCGGCTTTTCGGGCACGCGAGATCCACTGGCCTGGTTTTCTGCAACCCGAACCGCTTCATTGGCTAGAGGAAGACAAATTACTGTACGTCTCATCGCCGGGGCCGCGGTTAATCAAATGCGATCCCATCGAAGGTGGGAATGCGACGATCGAAGTCGAATTTCGGCACGCCGATTGGAGAGGAACAGCCGGCATCTTTTACGATTATCGCGAAGAGATTGACGCCAAGAGCAAGTTATTGGTTTCGAGTTTTGAAGCTGTTTTTATCGCCAGACAGCAACTCGCGGATGGAAGAAGTCGCCTACGGCTTCGTCATCAGCGGTTGGAAATCGATCGCGTGAATGGGTTTACCAAACCGGCCGTCGAACATGGTTTCGCGGACGTTCAATGGCCAGGCGAGGCCAACTTCGCAAAGCTCGCCGTCGAAATCGAGCGGCATCGGTTGCTGTCAGTGCTGTGGAACCGACAGCGGGTCCACTCGCTGGATTTACCCGCGGTTCGGGTTTCCGATGCCGAACCTGGGCTGGATCAATCATGGAAGGTCTGGGGTTTGCTGCATGAGGCCGGAGTCACGTATTTTCGCCAGCCAACCATCATTGCGAGGACTAAGCCATGAGTTGCGACAATTCACAACCAATTCGTGTCAAATCGGTTGTCGAGATCGATCATCCTCACGAACCCAATCCCTACCTCGCGGAAGTGACGTTGAACAACGATTGCTCGATTGACCCGAATGGCACGGTCGGTTTGCCCTACGCGTTGGTCAAACGTGTGCGGGGCCGGGTGGATAGCGGGGCATGGACGGAATGGACGAGTTACGACCCGCCGATGCCACGTTGGTCGCTTAGCGGCGTGGGGCCCGCGACAGCCGGTCAAGCCAATCAGCTCGTGATCGAGTTGGAGTACGAACGCGACGGACAGACCTCTACGGCCGACGGCTCGAGGATGTTCCGCGCGGTGGCTCCTGCCGGTGGCGGTTGCGGCGGTGATCCGTATCCGTATCCGTATCCGTATCCGCCCGGCAGTGGTTCGCCGGCAGGTAACGATTCCTTGTCCGAGGCGCTAGCCTCGCCCCGACAGCTTATCCGCGAGACGCTCCCACGATATCTCGCGATACGGTTAGCCACGACTGGCATTCGAGGAACTAGCCATGTGGGTGGCCTGATGATGGCGACCGTCGTCCATCTTGTTTACGACCCGCGGTTATCGTCACCCTGGGAAGCGGTTTGGTTGTCGATAAAACTGCCCGAATCTTTCGGCGCCTGGACCTTGCGGATGGAATCACGGGCCATCGGCCCCATGGCGATTTTGACTTACTCCAACCTTGGCGAGGGTGCAGTGCTGGCTCCCGCAGTCTATCAAGCTATTCCTTGGAATTGGCGCAGTTCAACGGTTTTCATGCCTCGGCCCGATTGTTTCACCGAGTTGATTGCATCGGAATACCGCCATTTAGGAATCCGGGTCGAACCAGCATGAACTTCGATTCCTTGATTCCCGTATGTCGTCATCGCGGGCCCCAAATCCGCGATGGCATATGGCGATGTAATTCCCCGAAACTCGTGGCTCCGGGCGGTTTGGTATCCGCGCATTCCTGTCGCTTCGAATGCATGTACGTGGACCATGACGACGTTCCCGGTTTTCCATGCCGCGACGATGCGACGCTCGCGGATGGAATCGACCGGTTGACGATCGTTGTCGATTCCCGCCCGACTTCGCTGGCGATGGCCATGGTCACAGCGCCGCGATCTCGTCCCACTCTTGCCCATTCGCTCGAAACAATCCGTTCAGCTGGATTCACCACCGAAGTCCACGTTTTCGCGGAGCCTGGATGCACCGCGGAACAGTGGGATTCGTCGATCGCCGTCGTGCCGCATTTCAACCCGCGGCGTCTGGGTGCCTGGGAAAACTGGAGGCAGGCGGCCACCTTCCTGCTCGAACATTCCCAAGCCGAGTTCCTTGTTCTTTGCGAGGATGATATCGGTCTTGCCACCGACGCGTCAGCCGCGTTGGATTATGTCATATCGCACCATCCTCCAGCGGATATTGGATATATCTCCCTCTTCACTCCATGGCACAATGTTCTGGGGCAAAGGGTCGCTCCGGGTTGGCAGCCATTGCGGATTGGCTTTCACACCTGGGGCGCGTTGTTCTATTGCTTTCCCCGTCCAAGCCTCGTCAAGCTGCTGGCGGCCACCGCCAATCTGCCGAGCACACCAAAACCTTATGCGGATTGGGCTATCTCACAGGCTTGTGAGCGGCTCGATTTAAAGTGTTTGTTTCACTTGCCAAGCCTTTGTGAACATACGGGCCATGGCAATTCAGCGGTTGGGCACATGTTGCCCTACGAGGCCGAAGCTTGCAATGTTGGCCTACCGCGGATTCGATACGCAGCCAGATAGCATTATCCTGGAAAGAAAAATGGGGACGGGGTGACGAGGGGAACGACGGGGACGAGGTTTATTGAATGTCCTTGGAGTCTGGTGGTCGGCGGCGGATCGGTCGCAGGGCGCGGCCATTTCCAGTGGCTCCGTCCCCTTTGCCTTTCTTCTCCGTGCCTCTGTGTCTCCGTGTCTCCGTGAGATCATTTTCCTGGGAGCGAACGCAAATGCTCAGGCGTCGGTCGCGTTGGCCGACACCTTGCTCTCGTTCTTTCTTGGGCTCTCACGGAGACACAGAGACACGGAGAGAAGTACAAGGGAGCCTCGATCGCGCAACCGATCGTGTCGACGTCGATCCGCCGGTTCCATCGGGACACTACGCCCAACACTGCCCTGCGG
>JBIKVL010000327.1:0-5559 GCA_044356875.1 Pirellulaceae bacterium
CTGCTCATCATCGTTGAACACCAAGGGGCGCCCGGGATCGATTTCCTTTCCAAGCAGGGTATGGACGGCTTCATACGCCGGCGCCGTAGTTGCCGAAAGGAACTCGCGGGCATCAAAGCTGCCGCCCATCATTCGAGTCCGCAGTTCCACCGCCTGTACGCCAACAATCAAGGCGATCGCCAAAAGCTGCTCCGCCAGTTCGACCGACCGACGCGTGAGGAGCGCCGATCCAAAACCTTGGCTGTTGATGTTTTGATTGAATTGTTCCGCATGTGTGGGAAAACGGTCCGCCAGCGAGTTGCCGTAGAATCCAATCAGGGGCATGATGGAATTCCCGGCGATTTGCAGCCCCTTTAACCCCATGTTGACGCTGCGGTGTGGATTACCGACGAGCGATCCGCTCAAACCGCCACTGAATGATGGTTCCATCAGCATGGCGATTTGTACATCAAGGTGCTTCGCGATGAGTCCAAGGTAGTAGCGGCACTGGTCCATTCCGACGGCGATGTACTCCCCAAGGAAATTGCCTCCGTGAAAGCTGACGCCAGTCTCGCAGTCGAACAATGGGTTGTCGGTCGCCGAATTCATTTCCACTTCTATTTGATGATGAATGGTCGTCATGCCGTCGAGGATTGGCCCCATAAACTGTGGCAGGCAGCGGATCGAATAGCGGTCCTGGACGAGGCCGTTCGCCACTGAGTCGCGGCCATCTCCCACCTTGGTTCGGATCAGTTTGGAACCGCTCAGCAGAAACCGCATTCGTTCGGCGGCCCGTCGCTGGCCGGGATGGGGCTTCTGTTCATGAATGAAGGCCGAAAATGGCTCATCCGACGCCGACAAGGCCTGCAAGATCAACGCGTGCGACACCATGGATAACTCAAGCAAACGCCTCGAGTCATACAAGCAGCCCGCGGCGATCCCAGTTAACATCGATGTCCCGTTGATAAGCGCGAGGCCCTCCTTAGGCGCGAGTGTCAACGGTGCTAACCCTAGGCGTTTTAAGGCGGAAGCAGCGCCCAACGTGGTTCCGCGAAAGTCGACGAGGTAATCGTCGCTGGCCCCGACTAACGCGCCTGCCACGTAGGATAGCGGGATCAGATCGCCACTCGCCCCGATCGATCCCAGGTCCAGCACATGAGGAGTGATGCCTTGATTGATGAAGCAGATCAGTCGTTCGATAAGCGCCGGCCGGACGCCGGACACCCCTCGGGCGAGCGAGTTGACACGAAGCAACATGGCGGATCGGACATCAGAATCCGACAGACGTCCCCCACAACCTGCGCGGAGGAAACAGAGCAAGTTCGCTTGTAGATTCGCCACCTCGGCGGGCGCGATCGCCACATGCGACATGCCGCCGAATCCCGTGTTCACGCCGTAGATCGGACGTTCTTTGGCAACCGCCTGTTCGACCAATTGGCATGAAGCGAGAATCCGCTCCTGGATCGACGAGTCGCCTGACAATTGCACCGGTGTTCGATGACGCGCTACGGCCATAAGGTCATCGATCGTAAGACCATCTCCGCTGACGATGACGCTGTGCATGGCCGCTATCCCCCCTACCAATCAAACCACCAATCGCGGTGATGTTATGACAAAACGTGATGTCCAATGGAAGACAAAAGGTACATCCGGCCGCTGGCGGAGTTAGTTCGCCAGCGGTTGTTTTTTAACAAACCGTTGGACACCTGCGTGATGCCTCCGAAAATCCCGCGGCGCAGGCCGCGCCGCCTTGCGCCGTGGCTCGGAATTTGGGCGAGGCAAGAATCTTCGGCGGGACCCACATCAAGAGCAAATAGGTCCCAGCCACTTTCGGCCTCGTTCGGTTTTGCCCGTCGAGGCCCGTGAATCGAGCGCCATCCAAATACATACGGTTTGCAATTGTTCGTGATCACATCCCGTTATCGGGCTTGTCGTGCCCCTTCGGGGCATCGCCGGTCCGTTTGGGGCATGGCGACTCCTTCGATGGCGACCCACAGGCCCCTCAGCGGCAGCCAAATTTCTCAACCGTTGATTCGCTAGATTCGATTTATTCGCGGTTTCTCTTTGGGGCATTTTTCTTTGGCGCCCCTTTGCGAATTCGAGGCTTTTGATGAGCCTCCCATTCCTTGACCCGGAATTCCACGACGCGGCGGATCAAGTCGTACGGGATGGGCTCATGGAGCGGGAATTGGACAGAGCCTTTAGCGCTTTTGTATCCGGCCAGTTCCTCCTTGAACCGCTCAATGCCGGACGGCGTCGGATAGAAGCCAATATGCCGTTCAAACGCGGCGAAATGCACCAAGTTGCCACCCAAGACGAAAGTTGGAATCCGGTATTTGATCGCCTCCGTGGCCTGCGGTGCCGCCTCGCGGACCACTCGGCGAATCTCCTGAAGTATCGCTTGGACAGACTCAGGAAAGCCGGCAATGTAGTCGTCAATGGTGCTCGGGGAATCGGCCGCGTTCATAGGAATTCCGAAAGAGCGATTTTTTTAGCGGAGCGGCCGACGGCATCTTCATGCAAGACGGCTAACCGGTTCATACACGATTTGGCCGCTGCGAGCTTGGCGTTCGGCCTCGGCAGCCGTTGGTTCTGGCGGTTCATCGCGTTCCAGTCCGTCCTGATCCACGCACCACTGCAGATTCACCAAACGCAGGCCGCGGTGCGTCAGGTCCAACTCCAGTCGCTCGACTGCCCGACGCTCATCGGCCGCGCCCACGTAACTGTATACGTGGCGCCCGTCGCTGATCGCCGGGTCAATCGTCTGCCCCGGCATCACGGCGACATCCGCGAAGAACACAAAAACTCGTGGAAACATTTTGCTAGTTGCTAGTTGCTGGTTGCTGGTTGCTAGTTGTTTTGATTGGCTTCCGGCGCTTCCGTGCTGACCGCTTGGGTTTCCGCTCCTGCGCCTGCGTCCGTGGCCGCTTTCGCCATCGATTCCGCCGGAGGCGGGCGTCGGGCCGCTAACTTCATCACCAGCCAATAGAAGACGGGTGTGAAGACCAAGCCGAAAAACGTGACGCCCAACATCCCCGCGCTCACGGCCACTCCCAGAGGAACTCGCATTTCCGCACCGGCCCCTTTGGCCAAAGCCAGCGGCAACACGCCGAGGATGAACGCGAACGACGTCATCAAAATCGGTCGCAAGCGAGTCCGCGACGCCTCGACGATCGCATCGAAGCGGCTCTTTCCCGACTCCTCCAATTGCTTGGCGAATTCCACCACCAGAATCGCGTTCTTCGCCGCCAAGCCGATGAGCACGACGAAGCCAATCTGAGCGAAAATATTGTTGTCCAAGCCCATCGCCGCCAGCCCCGCCAACGCGGATAACAAACACATCGGCACGATCAGCAGAATGGCGAGCGGCAGCGTCCAGCTTTCATACTGCGACGCCAGCACCAGAAAGACAAACAGGACGGCCAGCGGGAAGACGATCTTGGCGAGCAAATCCTTCTCGGCTTCCAGTTCCTGATATGCCAACTCGGTCCAAGCCGTTCCCATGGTGCTCGGCAAAAGATTCCGAGCCGACTCGTCGAAGACCGTGATCGCCTGCCGCGAGCTGACTCCGGGAGCACTGACGCCGGTGATTTCCGCCGACGGGTACAGATTGAAATGATTGACGACCGCCGGCCCCGCCATATCCCGAACCTGGATTAGCGCGGACAGCGGGACTCGTGAACCGGCCGAGTTGCGGACTTCCAGCCGGCCGATGTCCTCGACCCGAATGCGGAACCGTGGGTCGGCCTGCACGTTCACCTGCCAATTTCGATCCTGAAACAGAAAGTCGTTCACATACACAGAGCCGAGATAGGCTTGCAGCGTATTGTTGATTTCGGCGACCGAGACGCCTTGGGCCTTCGCCTTTTCGCGATCGATGTCCACATACAGCTGCGGTTGCGACACGCTGAAGGTGGAAAAAGCCGTCCCGATCCGCGGATGTTTGGTCAATTCATCGCTCAGAACGCCGACTGATTCCCGCAACGCCCGTAAGCCGGCTCCGCGCCGATCCTGGACTTGGATTTTGACGCCACCGGTGGAGCCGAGTCCATCGACAGGCGGCGCGCCGAAGACGCCGATCGCCGCTTCTTGCCGGGCGGCGAAGCGCTTGCCAAGTTCCGCCGCGATCCGCCGGGCATGCAATCCGCGGTCCAGCTTGCGTTCCTCGAACGGCTCCAGAATCACGAACATGCCGCCGACATTGCTGATATTCGCGCCCAACAGGAGCGAGTATCCAGGGACAGCGATCGTGTGGGCGACGCCTGGCGTGGCCCGCGCGACTTCGCTCAATTCGCGGACCAAACTGTCTGTCCGCGAAAGGCTCGCGCCGTCGGGCAATTGAACGTTCACCAACAAGTAACCTTTATCCTGTTCGGGGATAAACCCGGCGGGCACGACTCGAAAGCCGAAGACGGTCGCCGCCAGCAGTCCGCCGTAGACGACCGCCAACACCAAGCTCAGCCGCACCAAGCGTCGCACCGTCGCTCCGTAGCCGGCCGCCAGCCACTCGAACACACGGTTGAAGCCATCCAAAAAGCGGCTCAAACCGTAGTTCACCCAAGGCGCTAGGAATCGGGCGACCGCGGCGACCCCTCCCACCAACGCGGCCGCGACCAGCCATCCGAGCGCTGAACGCCACCCTTCCGCAAGGCCGTCGAATGCGCCCGACTCGGCCGATTCACCACCAGCCGCCGCCAATCCCAAGAAGCCGAGGAGGAACGATCCCGCGAGCTTGTAGGCGCCGAAGCCGAACAGCAGGCCGATTCCCCACGGTGGCAGCACCTCGCGGACGCCTCCGTGCCCGCCATGCGCGGCGTGGGGCTTGATCAGTGTCACCGCGCGGGCCGGCGCCATCGTCATCGCGTTAATAGCCGAGATGATTGTCGAGGCGGCGATGGTCAAGGCGAATTGCCGGTAGAACTCGCCAGTGATGCCCGCCAGAAACGCGGTGGGAATGAATACGGCGCTCAACACCAGCGTGATCGCGATCACGGGCCCGGTGATTTCGTCCATCGCTTTGATGGTCGCCTCGCGCGGCGGTAGGCCGGTCGCCATCCATCGCTCGATGTTTTCCACGACGACGATCGCGTCGTCGACCACGATACCGATCGCCAGCACGAGCCCGAACAAGGTGAGGTTGTTGAGCGAAAAGCCGAGCAACGCCATGACGGCGAACGTGCCGATCAGCGACACGGGCACGTCGATCATCGGCAGCAGCGTCGCCCGCCAATCCTGCAGGAAGATCAGGACGACGATGAATACGAGGATGAACGCTTCATAGAGCGTCTTATAGACTTCGTGAACCGATTCGTCGATGAAGACCGTCGTGTCGTAGACGATCTCGTACTCCAGACCCTCGGGAAAGTCGGCTCGCAGTTCCCGCATCCGCTCGCGAACCGTGTGGGCGACGCTGAGCGCGTTCGAGCCGGGAAGCTGAAACAACGCCAAGGTGACGGACGGATCGCCGTTCAAGTAGCTGTTGACATCGTAATTCTTAGCGCCCAGTTCGATGCCTTTGTCGAGCGGTTCGCCAGCGGCGCCGTACCGTGTGGCTCGCACCACTTCCCGCAAATGAACCAG
>JBIKVL010000328.1:0-5522 GCA_044356875.1 Pirellulaceae bacterium
TGGGCGCGCGTCACCTTACCTACCTTGTCGCGGTTGGGGACGCCAGCGCCTTTTGCGATTCCGGCGGCGATCTTCAACAGCGCGGAAGCCGGCGGGCTCTTCGTCACGAATTCGAACGTTCGATCGCTGTAGACCGAGACGATCACCGGAATCGGAGTTCCAGCGTATTCGCGAGTTCGTTCGTTGAACTGGGAGACGAATTGCCCCAGGTTGATACCGAACTTACCCAGGGACGTGCCAACGGGAGGGGCCGGAGTTGCTTGGCCACCTGGAACTTGGAATTTCGCCTGTCCGGTGAGTGTACGTTGCTTCGCCATTGTCCAACCCGCTAGTGTCGTGGAAACGAGACGTTTTCCGCATTCTCGGGCTTTTCGTCAAGCCCCTCTGCGATAATTCTTGCTTTTACGCCGCAGGACGCGACGGCTTGGCGACAGTGCGCACCTGCCGCAACCATGCATTGGAATCAAACAGCTTCGATCTGCCAGTGGTCCAGTTCGACGGGATTGGGGCGGCCGAAGATATTAATCATGACGGTCACGCGGCCGTGCGCCTGATCGATCGCCGAAATATCGCCTTCGAAGTTCAGGAAGTAGCCCTCCTTAACTCGAACACGGTCCGCGATCTTGAACGGAATCGCCGTCTTCACCTGTCCGGCCGCACCGTCTTGCGGCTTCATCGCCCGCAAGATCTTTTCCACCTCGTGGGTGGGCATGATCGAAGGCTTGCCGGCGGAACCGGTGAAATCGCCGATCCCCGCCGTTTCCCGGACCACAAACCACGTTTCATCGTTCAGCGCCATGTGGACCAGCAGATAGCCCGGGTAGAGCTTCTTCTTGACCGTGCGGCGCTTGCCGTTCTTGTTGAATTCCTGGACCTCTTCGGTCGGAACAATGATGTCGCCGAAAAACCGGTCCAGTTGAGCGTGCTTCACGCGACGCTGAAGGGCGTCACGGATCGAATCTTCGCGATTGACTTGGACCTTCAGGATGTACCACTCGCGGTCCGCAGCCGCCTCTTCGGGCTCTTCGATGAACTCGAGCGGCTCAACCGGTCCGTCGTCCTCTGGAATCTCATCCAGGATGTTGTCGAGATCGTCCGCAGCGTCTTGTTCCTCTGCGTCGTTCTGGTCCTCGGAGCCGTTTGCTTGGGCCGTGGCGACGGCATCGTTGGTTCGTTCGACCGTCGTAACCGCGACGTCGGGCTCCTGAAGCGTGTCCAGGGGTGTGGACTCACCACCATGCACTCGCTCTTGCGAGACGTCCTGCGCGGCCTCGAGAGCCGGTTGCGCAGCGTCTGCTGCGGGTTTACGTCGCCGAGCCTTGATGGGGGCAGCGGGCGGTAGATCCTGCGGGCGTTGTTCGTCCGCGTTGTTTTCGCTTGACACGTTCCTACCCTCGCACGCCGCTGTCGGCGGGAATTACTGCACGACGCCAATTAGCTGGAACAGCAGACGCCATAGGACATCGAAACCGAATAAGGCTCCGGAGAGCGAAAACAGCACAAAGATGACAACGACGCTGCTCCGGTAGAGCTCGGCCTTGGAAGGCCAGGAAACCTTGGTCATTTCGGCTTCCACGGCGATCAGAAAAGTCGCGAACCGAGGCATGTTCACCAGGCGGAAGGCGACGAAACAACCGGCAATCAGCAGGATCGCGGGGAGCAAAAACCGCGAGCCGTTGAACCATTCTGCTCCCTGCTGGTACTCGTGGAGCCGCCAGGCACCAAACGCCACGGTCGCGGCGATCGCACCAAAGGTCGTCTGTCGCGTGATCTTGCCCTGATTGCGCTTGTAGATCGCAAATTGGAAAAAATCCGCAATTGGCGAGTTCGCTGCCGAATTATCGGTGCTCATCGACTTCATCCCTGCCCGAAGGCGCTAGACCGAAGAGTAGCAGGGGCGGCAGGAATCGAACCCGCAACCGCTGGTTTTGGAAACCAGTGCTCTGCCAATTGAGCTACACCCCTGTGGCCAGACGTTATAACGTCCCGCCTCAAGCCACTGCCAGTCCCCAAACGTTCCGCATTGGCGGAGCCAGAGGCGTCGCCGTGGTGGGAAGGCGGTTCCGAGGGGCAGGCGGCTATATCACGACGTCATTCGATCCGCGGCGGTTGGCGGCGATTTCGCCGACCAACCGCCTGTTTCGAACCGAAGTTGTCGATCAGTCGAGGATCTTGGTCACGACGCCCGAACCAACGGTCCGGCCGCCTTCGCGAATCGCGAAGCGAACCCCGTCGTCCATCGCGATCGGCTTGCCCAATTCCACGGTGACCTTTACGTTGTCGCCGGGCATGCACATTTCAGCGCCGACCAAGTTCGCCGAGCCCGTCACGTCCGTGGTTCGGAAGTAGAACTGGGGACGATAACCGCTGAAGAACGGCGTATGGCGGCCGCCTTCGTCCTTCGACAAGCAGTAGACTTCCGCTTCGAACTTCGCGTGCGGAGTGATCGAGCCCGCCTTGGCGAGCACCTGTCCACGCTCGATTTCCTCGCGGCGGACACCGCGAAGGAGGCAGCCGACGTTGTCGCCCGCTTTGCCTTCGCCGAGTTCCTTGCGGAACATTTCGACGCCCGTGACTGTCGTCTTGGTCGGTTCCGGCTTCAGGCCGATGATGTGAACTTCATCGCCCACCTTCACCATGCCACGCTCAATACGTCCAGTCGCCACCGTGCCGCGGCCTTCGATCGAGAACACGTCTTCGATCGCCATGAGGAACGGCTTGTCCTCTTCGCGGTGCGGTTGCGGAATGTACGAATCGACCGCGTCCATCAACTCGCTGATGCACTTCGAGGCGGCCGGGTCGGCCGGATTCTGCAGCGCTGGCAGGGCACAACCACGGATGATGGGCACATCGTCCGGGAAGTTGTACTTCTTCAGCAGGTCGCGGATTTCCATTTCGACCAGGTCCAACAAGTCCGGGTCGTCGACCAGATCGATCTTGTTCATGAAGCAAACGAGCGCCGGGACGTTCACCTGGCGGGCGAGCAACACGTGCTCCTTCGTCTGCGGCATCGGGCCGTCGGCCGCCGACACGACCAGGATGGCACCGTCCATCTGGGCGGCGCCGGTGATCATGTTCTTGATGAAGTCCGCGTGGCCCGGGCAGTCGATGTGAGCGTAGTGGCGCTTGTCGGTTTCGTACTCGACGTGGGCCACCGCGATCGTGACCGTCTTCGTTTGGTCACGAACGGTACCGCCCTTCGCGATTTCCGAATAAGCCTTGGCTTTCGCCAAGTTCTTGGCCGCCTGCACCGCGAGGATCGCCGCTGTCAACGTGGTCTTGCCGTGGTCGATGTGGCCGATCGTGCCAACGTTGCAGTGCGGCTTCGTCCGCTCGAATTTCTCCTTCGCCATTTTTTTCTACTACCTGTGTGCGTGGTTCTTAAGAACTGACCCCAAACATCCAAAAAACGACACCAATTCAGCCGCCAAACTCGCCGTTGCCAACCCTTCCGCCAGCCCCACGCGACTTGCAATCGCGGGACAGGCTCCTTGCGAAGAGCTGCTGACGGGACTTGAACCCGTGACCTCGTCCTTACCAAGGACGCGCTCTACCAGCTGAGCTACAGCAGCCAGACTACGGTTTCGGTCGCCCAAAACCATGTGCCAACCACTCGTTCTTCGCCAACCTTCGAGCAACGGATAACTTGTCTGACTGTGGCTTTCGACCCTCCTCCCAACGTTCGCCAACAGCGAACGTCAAAGGCTTGATCGAAGAGCGGGTGAAGGGAATCGAACCCTCGTGTGCAGCTTGGAAGGCTGCCGTTCTACCATTGAACTACACCCGCGTTCTCGAACTCCAACAACCTCTCCGAACTTATCAAACCGGCTGTCAACATCACCCTTTTGCCGGGCACCAACCTAACCGGCACTAACGTAACAGGTACCAAGCCTCCTGACACCGACCTTCCTGCACATCCAACTAATTCGCACTACTTCAACTCGCACCAGTCCCACTCGCACCTCGCCGAGTCCGCCACGGAGAGCGGCAGGAATCCCGGATCGGGGAGAGTGGAGGGTGTAGGATTCGAACCTACGAAGGCGTAAGCCATCAGATTTACAGTCTGACCCCTTTGGCCGCTCGGGAAACCCTCCGCACTGTGAACCAACGCAGAGCCAGCGAAGGGACTTGAACCCATAACCTGCTGATTACAAATCAGCTGCTCTGCCAGTTGAGCTACGCTGGCGCGAACTCGAACCGTGAAACGAGCAAATATACCGAGGTCGTCCTATCCTGCAAGAGCGATTTCGAGGTATGCCCGCGTTTTACCCATGTCCATCGCTCGCCACCCACCATGACAGTCGATTCCGACCCTGGGTTCGGTCCGCTCGGGAAGCGATCGCCATGAGCGGGATGCGCGGGTGCGGCAGCGTCAGGATCGACCGGGATGCGTGGGTGAGCCAGCGTTGGGATCGACCGGGTAGCCCGGTCGAGGGCAGGGAAGATCGCCCACGCAGCGAGCGATTTCCCTGCGGTTTTACCCAACGATTCTTCCGGATGCCGAGGCTTACAAGCCAACGAGCCTCGGCGACAAGCCGTCGGTGTCACGCCCGCAACGTCACTCCAAGATCTCCAGCCGCTTGTCCGCCGCTTCCCGCCGCAGCTTGCTCAGCGCCTGAGCTTCGATCTGGCGCACCCGTTCCTTCGTGACGCCGATCGCGTCGCCCACCTGCTGCAGCGTCTGGGCATGCTGGTCGGCCGTGAGCCCAAACCGCAGCTGGATAATCTGCTGCTCGCGGTCGTCCAGCTTGCGGATCATCTTCGACAGTTCGTGCTGCAGGTTTCCTTGAGCCTGCTCCCGATCGCTCTGGTCGACACGCTGGTCCTCGGTCAACTGGAACATCTCGTCATGGCTGGTCCGGAACCGGTCCCGCTGCCGAATCTCCTCGGGGATGCTCCGCGCGTAATTCTTCATGAGCGACCACGTCGCGTAGGTGCTGAACTTGTTCCCCCGGCTGTAGTCGAACTTTTCCACCGCCCGAATCAGCGACATGTTGCCGTCACTAACCAGGCTGAAGAAATCGTCGGTCGGCGTCATGTGCTTTTTGGCGATGGAAACGACCAACCGCAGGTTGGATTGAACCAAACGGTTCTTCACCTCGACCGACGCCGCGTAAAGCTGCTCGATCCGCTCCATCGTGGCCGCCAAGGGCCGCTCCATGTCCAGTTCCTCGCGGAGCTTGTCGGCGCGGTACTTGAGGTAATTGAATTGGCGGAACAGGTGTTGCTCCTGCTCCCGAGTCATCAACGGCACCTCGTACAGCGACGCCAAGTAAGTCGGCAGGCCCGAAGGTGGACGAATGCGGCGGTTTTCCGGCGGCGATTCGGGCGCCGGCGCCATGATTCGCTCTTCGGCCCCCTTCCGCGAAAACTCGTCGCTGGGGATGAATTCGAGCGGCAACTCGGCGATCCGCGCCGCCCGCATTTCATTCACCACGCGATAGACGCTCGACCGCGTCCGATTCATCTCCCGTGCCAAGTTCTCCACCGATTCGCCCGCCGTGAACCGCTGGTATAGCTTT
>JBIKVL010000329.1:0-5520 GCA_044356875.1 Pirellulaceae bacterium
TCCCTGGCTTCCGACGCTGACGCGAATCGTGTCCTCGATGCCATCGCTGGCTCCCGTGTCGAACACTTTGGTTTGGGTCGCCACACTGATAGCCGCGAGCCGATAGAGGTCCGCGTCCGCGCCGCCATCTAACTCCAGTCGATTGGCCCCCGCGCCGACGACCGTCATCACGTCGTTACCGTCACCGCCGGAAACACGGAGCACACCGATCGGCGCCATGCCGCCAACGTGGTAGTCGACATGCAACAAGGATATCGATCCGGGATCCGAAAACAGATCGATCGTAGTCCCGGCGACTTGAATCTGATCGCGTGAGCCAGTGCCAACGACACTCAACTCGTCGGTCGCACCCGCATCGCGAACTGTCACATTCGCCCCGGATCCAGCATGCAAAATGATCGTGTCCGATCCGCCGGCGCCGTCAATCAGCACGGTTCCCTGCCAGAACACGACTTCAATCCGATTATCGCCAGCGCCACCGCGCAGTTCGACATTCGTAATGCCACTTAAATCGATCGCCTGCCGACCATCGCTGGCAACTAAAAAGCCATTGAAGAGCGTCCAGTCTGTATCGGCATCGGCCACATAGGTGGCAGCCGGTCCGCCGAGGAATTGGTAGGTGCCGCTGATCGCCTGCGAACTCGAGCCGGGCAGAACCGACTGGGTATCTGTGTTCAGCACCACATCACCGACGACGCCGGTGCTGCCATCGGTCCGCGTGAAACTCGTCTGTCCCAGCACCGTGACAGCACCTGACGCGAACGATCGTTGGACGTTGTCGCTGGTCAAGGCAATCGATGTGATGCCGGCGGCGTCCAGTGTCGCAACTTCATTGGCCGTGCTAATTCCATCCTGGTTCAGGTCCCGCCAGATGCGGAATTCCGACCATTGGGAATCCAACGGGTCCAGCCGCTGGTTGTCATTGCTGTCGAAGGCGATCGCGAGCGCCTCGAGATCCGATGCGGCGGCTGGCACGAGTCCCACAAAGCTCAGTTCGCTGCGGCTGACCTGCCCACTAGGCACAAGGTCGATAAACAGCCAACCGTCGCTTGCCGCCAACCAGGCCGTCGGCTCCGGCGTGCCGTTCCCGTCGAAGTCGAATGTGGGGCCAGTGGCTGACTTGGTCACGAACTCCAGGCCATTGCCGTTCAGATCGAGCGCGATCGGCGACGTGGACTGAGACTGGAAACGGGCTACATATCGAAATAGACCGTCTGTTGGCATTTGCACGCTGGGCGCCCGATTCGTAAACGCAATATTGCCCTGAGCCGTGAAGCTCTGCAATCCGTATGCGTTCAGACCAGACTGCTCGATGGTCAGCGCGCTGATGATTGGCGAGCCACCGATGGAATTGGCGGAGCTCATTTGCAATGCGACCGAGGCGATATCGAAGAACTGCAGCGTCGCGTTCGTCAGCGTGCCGCCAAACATCGTGCTGGCAATCGTGTTGGATTGTGCCCCAGCGATCAATTCAGTTTGGGTCTCTGGGAGGACCTTGTTTCCGGGCGGGCCGACCCGCCGCAAGAAGGCGTAGCCGCTGCCGTCGGTGTCGACCACTCCAGCCGCCGGCGGTCGCCCGCCGCGTTGCGGGGCTCCGATCAGCGCGATGTCACCGCTGATCGCGACGGCGTAACCCACGTTGTCGCCTGCCGACGCCGACGCTCCGGTGAGCACATGGATGTCCGGTCGATCGGCGGGAGTTTCCAGAACCCATTGGCCGTTCGACTTAAGTCCGTAACTAAACGCTTCGCCTTGCGTGTAGGCGACGTTATCAGCGCCGACGGTTCGCAATCGTCCGGGAGTTCCAACGATGATTTGTGTCCCATCGATGGCAACCGACGATCCGAATTGATCGCCGATCATCGCGCCGGAAGAAAAGTCCAGGCGGATTTCCCGCCACGGTGTGGTGGCGGTCGGCCGTTCGAAGACGTATGCCGCCCCTGTCTTGGAGGCCGTGCCGGGCGCGCCAATCACAAGGTAATTGCCGGTGCCGTCCAGCGCCGCGCCAAACCGATCGCCGTTCGCTCCAGCACTCGCCGCGAGTGTGGTGGGGCCACCCGTTCCGGAAGGGATCACATTGGATGGCACATTCGCCGGCGTCGGCGCTAGGCCATAGACCACCACCCCACCTGCGCTCGAATCGTTGCCTGGTGCGCCGACGAATAATGTTGACGAATCGAGGTGGACCGAGGCGCCGAAGTGGCTTCCCGCTAGACCTGACAATGTGGCATCCGCGGACCACCCGCTATTAAGTTTTCGATAGAGATAGACGGCCGGCGTCGCGCCGTTTGGCGCGCCGGCTACCGCATACTCGTCAGAGATATCGACCGCCGTCCCGCGACGCTCGCCCATGACGGTTCCGTTGAATTGCGCGACCAACGTCCACTGGCCATTCAAGCGATGATAGAGGTACGCGCCACCCATCCCGTCATTTCGCCCCGGAGCCCCGACAATCAAGTTGTCGCCACTCAGGGCGATACTCGCCCCAAACTCATCACCGGTCTGGAATCCCGGCGCTTCAATTTGAGCTTGCAGTTCCCACTCGGAATCCGCGTCGGGGTCGCCGCCAGGCAGCTGTTGATAAATCAGAATGGCTCCATGGTTGCCGTAATCCGGAGCCCCAAGAACGGCTGTTGAGCCCGACAGGGCCACACTTCGCCCCAATTCCGCCAACGCAAGCGGAGCCGGCGTGTTGAGATCGGCCCCTGAGTTAGGGCTCCAGCCTGGTCCACGTTGCCGGAAGTCGTAAACGAAACGATTGCTGGCAATGTTGGAGTTGTTTCCCGCCAGATAGAAACCATCGCTAATGATGGACGGAGCCGTGCCAAATCCGACGGCCGAGAGTTCATTGACCGTTTGATTCGAACTGAACTTGTAAGGCTGCAGTGCAATGCCCTGATAGACGCCGGAATTGTTATAGAGGTAGGCCACCCCTGCCCCGGACGCGGCGCTCGGCGCGCCAACCAACAGTTCGTTCCCGGTCTGGCTGATGGTTCGCGCAGCACCCAGATTGCCTGCGGGCAAGCCACTTGGAACCTGAATCGCGGAATTAGGCGACCAACTGGCCCCACTTCCGGTATAGGAGTACACCGTGCCATTACCCGGGCTGCCCGAGTAAAAGCGACCGCCATTGGCCGTGACGTCGGCTCCAAAGCTTCCCGACAAACTACTCGTTGGATCAAACACGCTCGCGCGAGCGATGTAGACGGTGTCGGACAATCCCGCGATTTTCACGTTCCACGGGGTATGATCCGCCACGTAGTTCGCCTGACTGACGTCATAAGCCGCAGTCCGCGATCTGCCGGCGGCACCGACAATCACCGACGAACCGACGATATCGACACTCGACCCCCACTGTGCGCCGGCCATCGAGAACTTGAAATACTCGGACGTAGCAGGAATGGACGTTGTTGGGTAAATCGTGGACGAGAAGGAATCGATTTCGTTGCGATAATCACTCAAATCGCCAGGGTTACTGCCGCTATCCGTCGAACGTAGATAAACCGTGCGGAAACCGGTGTAACTATCGTTGTTGAAGGTGGTGTTGGGGAAAGGATTGAAGAAACGATCGTCACTGACCGTGACGCTCGTACGCGGTCCGATACTGATCTGAACCGTATTGTCTTCCAGGTCCCGGCCGTAAGCGTCCACATAATCACTCAGGTCATAACTTCCGGCCGTTAAGAAATACGAGAAAGCCGTGTCGTTGTCATAGACTTTGAAACCGACAGCTCCTACGGCGGATGACGTTGGTATGCCCCGATCGTAAGTCGACGTTGTCGCCGGCAGATTGGGATCGTCGGGCATCAGCAGCCGGTTGTATGTCCAGTTCCCGGAATTGAGAGTGTAGTAGTGGGCCGCCCCCACCGCCGTGCTCGTCCCAGAAGGAACCACGTTGACCGATTTCGACGCCGTGGTTGTGGCGGGGCCAAGCCCCAAATCGAGCGCATACGAGCCCACGCCCTGGGTCGTCGAGTAGTACTTGATGCTGGCGGTCGGAGCGCCGATGACCAGTCCATTGCCGGAGATGGCTACAGACGCGCCGAACGAACCTCCCATGGCGGTGCCCGCCATGCCGCGATCGCTGATCGCCCAACCTTGGCTCCAGGTACCGCTCGCCAATCGCTGGAAAATGTAAACGTAGTTGGACTCCGTGCCGACAACGAGCCTGCCATTGGTCGAATCGAGATCCATATCGATTCCGAAACCACTCGTCTTTCCGGTCGTCCATCCTGTCAATGTCGTCGACGGTCGCCAATAGAGACCTTCATTGACATAAGTGTAGATATTTGCCGCCGTTTTGTCCGCGACAAACAACGTCCGTGACACGTTGTCGTAAAGCGTCATCGACGTGGGATTCACAAACGATAGGGTCTCGGCCCAGAGCGGATAATTTCTGGGATCGGGAACATTGCCGGTGGTTGTGAAGGTCCGCACCGCTCCGAGATTCCGCCGGGACATACCGGCCGTTTCATCCAGATTGGGGATGCCAGCGATCATACGGCCCGCGCCCGTTACCGGGTCGTGCCAGACGGCAACGGCTTGACCGAAGTTGTCGCCGGCCGTCGGTACAACCGCCTGAAGGCGCCCCGATCCGGGCCCGCCAGTCGCGGTCATCGCGCCGCCCGTCGAGCGCGTCCAGCTGGAGCCATTGTCCCCCGCCGTTCCATTGCGCAATTCATAGAAAACATAGGCCGCGCCCACTTGGAGACTCGCACCCGATGAGTGGTTCGGCGCGCCCACCACGACATATTGATTGTCGAGCGCGACGGCCGCGCCAAAGTGAGCTCCCGTTCGCGATTCGGTCGCCGCTTCCGCTCGCGGCAAGCCTCCGTCGGCGGTCAGACGCGCGACGGGCGCCCAACTGCCGCCGACGAGATCGAAAACAAAGGCCCGCCCCTGTTCCGCATGACTCGTATCGCCCGTGTGGACTGCCGGCCCGTTCCACAGCGGCGCGCCGACAACAATGCGATGAATCTGCCGCGTCGTAGCGACACCGTTCACGATGTCGGTACGCGGTTGGGACGTCGCGGCAACCGCGGCGCCAAAACGCTCGCCTGGCTGCGGCGCGGTCGCCGCTAGGGTCGTCCAGAAAGATAGGCTGCTGGCACCGGGCGCGTAACGGTACACCGATGCGGAGTCCGCTGATGGCGCGCCGACCACCGCAAGATCGTAAGCCGGCGCCCCGGCTTGGCCGAAATGACTGACGCCGAAGTTGCCAGCGAGCACGACCGAACGACCAAAATCGCCCGCACCGGTAATCTTGCCTTGCGACTGCCAGTTGCCGTCGTTCAGGCGGTAGGCATAGACGGCCTCCGACTCATTCGAACCGAGCGATCCAGGAGCGCCGACCAGAATCATCTCGCCTCGAATCGCCACCGCCGCGCCAAAATAGCGATCAGGCGCCGGGTCAACGGCCAATAGCTTCTGGGTCTGCAGCCAGACGCCATCGACACCGCTCCGCTCAAAGACATACGCCGCGCCGTAATTCGTCAGCGACAGCGAATCGTTGGCCAGAGC
>JBIKVL010000330.1:0-5514 GCA_044356875.1 Pirellulaceae bacterium
AACACCTTCAATGTTGCGTGAGCTGCGGTAGACATTGGCGTCAATCGCGGCCGTCGTGATCAGCGTCGTCAAACCAGACAATTTCAACGCATTGAGGATTGCAGCCATTTCTTTGGTCTTCGGGGCCGCAAATCCCAAATCATCGATGATGACAATCTCGTTATCACGGATACGCGACGCGATCGCCATCCTAGTAGCGGCCTGAACCGCCTTGCGAGGCAGCCGATAAGAAAAATCGCGCGGACGTTTTGCGAAGATGTGTCCGCCGCCCCGACGCGTCCCCGATCGGCGGGAGCCAGCGCGGGCGTTTCCCGTTCCCTTTTGACGATAGAGCTTCTTCGTGGACCCGGCGACTTCGCCCCGGCCTTTTGATCGGAACGTGCCCTGTCGCAGGTTGGCCTGATACATCACGACCACGTCATGGAGCAATTGCTTATTGATTGTCGCCGCCACGTCTTCGGGAGCGATCGTATAGGTACCGACTTCACGTCCCGAACGATCATAAATGGGTAATTGTGCCATGGGAGCTTCTCGCTGAAAACAATAAGGACTGTTCGGGCGGGGTTGCGATTTGCGTTGTCAAAGCACCAGAACTGCCGGCCACAAGTTTTCCGTGCGGTTCTCCCAATTCACAGGCTGGGGCCCGCTAACGGACAACTGACGGAGACAACTGGCGGTCACAACTAACCGCGACCCTGGGTGTTATCCACTAACCTACCTTGTTCGTCTCGTGGATCACCACATAACCGCCAGGAGGCCCGGGTACCGCGCCGCGCACCAAGATTAAATTCGAATCGGCGTCAATCCGCACCACATCGAGATTACGGGAAGTGACTTGGTCACACCCGTAGTGACCAGGCATGCGTTTGCCTTTCTTGGGACGGCCACCACCGCGCCACGCCGCCAAGCTACCGGTACCACCCATGTGCCGGTGAACCTTCTTCACGCCGTGCGTCGCACGCTGGCCGCCGAAACCGTGCCGCTTGATGACGCCTGAGAAGCCGCGTCCCTTTGTGACGCCGACCACGTCCACCGCCTTGACGCCCTCGAGCGACTGAACCGTCCAAGTCGCACCGACCTCTACGCCCGGATAGTCACCCCGGAGTTCGCGAACGAATCGCTTCGGCTCGCATTCGGCCTTCTTCCCGACGGCCACGCCAGAATCTTGCCGCTTCTTGCCGCGGACGCTGCCGAGCGACGCAACCTGACCGCGCTCCGCACGCGAAGCTAGCCGTCGTGGCTTGTCCTTGAAGCCGAGCTGGACAGCGGAGTAACCGTCACGCTCTTGCGTCCGAACGAGTAAAACATGGCACGGACCGGCCTCAATTACCGTTACCGGCAAAGCCTTTCCGGCACTGTCAAAAACCTGCGTCATCCCGACCTTCCGGCCGAGAATACCTTTTCTTGCCATGTTCTTTCGCCTCGTCGGTGATGCTGACAGGAATCAGACAAACACTCACCCTGGTTGCTTACCAATCGGCCAGCACTTCCGCGGCCGCCAGGATGGGTTCGCCAGTTTACCTGCCTCGCGTCCGGTGCATAGGGCACAACCAAGGGTTGGTTAAGTTCGTTTGAAGATCGTACCTAGCGGGTCATAGCCTTGATTTTAATGTCCACACCCGCCGGCAAGCTGAGCTTGTTCAAGGCTTCAATCGTCTTGGCCGTCGCTTGAACGATATCAATCAATCGCTTGTGGGTTCGGATTTCGAACTGCTGCCGAGCCTTCTTGTCGATGTTCGGTCCCGACAGCACCGTATAACGCTCGATGCGGGTCGGTAACGGAATGGGACCATGCACCTCGGAGTGGGTTCGTTTGGCCGTGTCGACGATCTCCAACGCGCTTTGGTCGAGAATCGCGTGGTCGTAAGCTTCCATCCTGATTCGGATTACTTCTTGCGCCTGTCCTGCCACGTCACCCGCTCCTCGAAACTTCGAATCGCATTGACTACCGTGAATCGCGAGTCGCTGGTAAAATTTGCGACTCCGGCTTTCCATCCATAACAGGTTCAATTCTGAACTCCGTCACGTTGGAAGCGTCCCAATCTACGGATCAGCTGGCGGTCCGTCAAGGACAGTCGCTCCCACAGCGGCGGAAATCTTTCTCCGGTTGGATCTAGTTCGGGTTGACGGGCTGTTCTCAAGTCAGTAATCCCGGTCTCGTTGCGGAACGTAACGCGGTGATTGGCGGGTTCGGTTTTTGCTCGTGAGACCGGGAGCGATGGCTGCTGTGGACCGACGTTTTTTTTTCCGTTCCGCTGGTTCTTTGGCGTTCCTCGGCGTCGCCGGTTGCCTGGCGCCTGTCACTCCTAAACCCGCGTTCGAGTCGCTGACGCGACCGGTTCTGCCGCAACCCCAGATGTCGCCGGACGCGGTGGTTTTGGAAGTGGCCGTCGTGCGATTCGGAGCCGCTTCTTCCAAGCCAGTTGGCGAGACGGCGAGCGGCGAGCGTGAAGGCGGCGAGCGTGAAGGCGGCGAGCGTGAAGGCGGCGAGCGTGAAGGCGGCGAGCGTGAAGGCGGGGGGCGTGAAGGCGGGGGGCGGCTAGTCGAGGGAGTTTTTTGGCAAGCGGTTGACGAGCAGTCGCTGGCGGTCGACATCCGTAACGAATTGCGGCGGAACGGTTTTCGGGTGGGAATCATTCGGGGGGCGCTGCCGGAGGCGCTTCGCAAACAGCTGGACCAGCAGCGGTCGGCCGCTCGTGAAATCGACCCAGAGAACGAGCCCGGATCGCTGGAGAGTTCGGTCCAGCGGCTGCAGAGTCGCAGCGGCAAGCGCAGCAAGTTGCTCATGGGCGAGCAGACCGCATCGTTGTCGATCTTCGTGCCGGAGGGCGAGCGTCTGGTCGGCCGCACCTTTCAGGCGGCACAGTGCCTTTTGTCCGTCAAAACTTTCGCTCGCGGGGATGGCGGCGCGGACCTGGAAATCACGCCCGAGGTGGAACATGGCGAGGCCCGCCAACGGTGGCTCGGCCAGTCGCACGAAGGCACCTATCGCTTGGACGCCAATCGGGAGCGCTGGCAGCTCGAAAAGCTGCGTTGTCGGCTGGCGCTTGCTCCTGGCCAAACCGTGGTGCTGTCCTGCGTCGATCCGCCAATCGGAGCGGGAGCGAATTTTTTCGCTCGCGACACGCGGGAAGCGGGAGTTCGCCGCGTGGTGCTCGTGCGCCTCGCGCAGACCCAGGTCGACGAACTGTTCACGGAACGCCCCGCATCAGCCGCGTTGACGACACCGCTTGAATAGCTCGGGCGCTCGATTGGCTCGGCCGCCACCAATCGTCAAAACGGCTCGAATCGCCGCTGCGTCGGGCATTGTCCGACGGGCGGGTCGCGTGGATAATCCGTGATCGAGGCGAGTGGCGTTTTTTTCAGTTCCAGTTCGCTTTTCGTGCCCCGCATTTCAGGAATACGTTCGATGCCATTGATCCCCCTACGTGAACTGCTCGATCATGCCGCCGAGAACAACTACGGCGTCGCGGCCTTCAACGTCAACAACATGGAGCAGATCCAATCGATCATGGAGGCCGCTCGGGAAACCGAGTCGCCGGTGATCATCCAGGCCTCCCGCGGCGCCCGCTCGTACGCCCAGGACAATTATCTTCGGCACCTCATGATCGCGGCCAGCGAGCTCTACCCGCGGATCCCGATCGTGATGCACCAGGACCACGGCAATAGCGTCGCGACCTGCGTGAGCGCGATCAAGAACGGCTTTACCAGCGTGATGATGGACGGGTCGCTGCGCGAGGACGCGAAAACGCCGGCGGATTACGACTACAACGTGCGGGTGACCGCCGAGGTTGTTCGGCTCGCTCATGCGTTCGGCGTGTCTGTCGAAGGCGAACTGGGGTGCCTCGGCAGCCTGGAATCCGGCCATGGCGAACAGGAAGACGGCCACGGGGCGGAAGGCCAACTGAGCCACGACCAGTTGCTGACTGACCCGAAGGAAGCGGCCGATTTCGTCGCCAAGACGGGCGTCGACGCGCTGGCCGTCGCCATCGGCACCAGCCACGGAGCGTACAAGTTCACTCGCAAACCGGACGGCGAAACGCTCGCCATGTCCCGCATCGAGGAAATCCACAAGCTGCTGCCCAACTGCCATCTGGTGATGCACGGCAGTTCGTCCGTGCCCCAGGATCTTCAGGACATGATCAACAAGTACGGCGGAAAGATGCCGCAAACGTGGGGCGTTCCCGTCGAGGAAATCCAACGCGGCATCAAGCACGGCGTGCGGAAAATCAATGTCGACACCGACAATCGCATGGCGATCACGGCCGCGATCCGCAAGGTGCTGTCGGAGACGCCCGAAAAGTTCGACCCGCGCGACTACCTGAAGCCGGCTCGCGATGCCATGAAGAAGGTGTGCATCGCCCGCATGACTTCCTTCGGCCAAGCGGGCCAAGCCGCAGGCGTCATGGCGAAGCGCTAGGCGGATTGGGCTTGAGTCGCGGGCGCGGATTTGGTATCCGCCCCGCGTTCGCGGCGCGCAGTCTCGCCGGTCCGCGAGCCTGGTTGCGAAACCAGGTCGCGGGCGGGACGCACTCCCAGCGGCGCCGCAGATGACTCCACGATTTCACGCCCGCAATCGCCGTCTCCTTCGGAGCGCCCCGCGGCTCCGTCGGACGCTTGCCGCCGTTTTTTTCACCACCTGGTTGCTCGGCAGCCTGGGTTGCCGTGCCCTGCCGAACGCGGGCGACAACGCGGGCACTGGCAACAACGCGGCTACTGGCGATGAACGGCGTTTTCCCGTCGTCGCGGAACTCGCCGCAACGGTCCCGATCAGCCCTTCCAACTACCGTCCGTGGATTCCCAAACAAGCGCGGATGCCGTCGGTGGAATTCGATGGGACACGCGTCAAGGTCCACGATGTGCGCAATTTCGATTACGTGACGGAAACCGATCACGTCGAGCGTTTCGAAACTCGCAATTACGACCTCCGCGAACTCGAATCGGTCGACTACATGGTAGTGCCGTTCCCCGCCGCTCCGCTGCTCGCCCACACCATGCTCAGTTTTGGCTTCGGCCGAGGCCGCTATCTGGTCTCCTCCGTGGAAGCTCGGCTGGAACAAGGCGAAACCTACTCGCCTTTGCTCGGCGGCCTCCGCCAATACGAGCTTATCTACGTCCTGGCCGACGAACGCGACGCCCTGCGACTGCGGGCCGATGTCCGTGGCGACGATGTCTACATCTACCGCGTGCAAGCGCCTCCCGAAAAACTGCGCGACCTGCTCGTCGACATCCTCGATCGCGTCAACCAATTGCGGGACACCCCCGAGTTCTACGACACACTGACCAACAACTGCACGACCAATATCGCCCGGCATGTCAACCGCATCGCGCCCGCTCGCGTGCCGCTCGGTAGCGAAGTGCTGCTGTCCGGCCTGTCCCCCCGGCTGATCTACGACCTCGGCCTACTCGACTCCTCTCGATCCTTCGAAGAACTAACGCTCGCCGCCAACGCCTCGCCACGTATCCGCGAAAACCGCACCGCGAGCGATTTTTCGGACCGAATCAGGAGATAGT
>JBIKVL010000331.1:0-5512 GCA_044356875.1 Pirellulaceae bacterium
ACGGCGAACGACATGGCGACAAGAAACCTCGGAGTCGCCGAAGTGCGATCGAAAGGCTTTACACATTGAACAGGAAGTGGCAAATGTCGCCATCCTGCATGACGTAGCTTTTGCCTTCGACCCGCAGTTTGCCGTTCGCGCGGAGCTCTTTTTCGCTGCCGTACTGCTCGAGGTCGGGCAGGCTATAGATTTCCGCACGGATGAAACCGCGTTCGAAATCCGAGTGGATCACGCCGGCCGCTTGGGGCGCGGTGGCTCCGATCGGAATCGTCCAAGCCCGCACTTCCTTCTCGCCCGCCGTGAAATAGCTTTGCAAACCGAGCGTCCGATACGCTTCCCGGGCAAGCACGGCAAGCGCCGGCTCGGCTAGGCCGACGCTCAACAGCATTTCAGTGCGATCGGGTTCGTCCAATTCGGCGATTTCCGATTCCAGTTTCGCGCAAACGGGCACGACGCCGGCGGAGATTTTGCGAGCGAACGCCCGCACCTTCTCGACGAGCGGGCTTTCGCCCTTCAAGTCCTTTTCGTCGACGTTGGCGACGAACAGGATCGGCTTGGCGGTCATCAGCCCGAAACTGAGAACCGCTTTGCCTTCGGCCTCGGGCAGTTTCAATCCGCGCAGCGGCTGGTCCTTGGCGAGATGCGCGAGGCACAGTTCGATGGCGCTGACCCGCAGTTTGGCTTCTTTGTCGCCGCTCTTAGCCGCCCGCTGCGCCTTGGGCAAGGCGAGTTCCAACGTCTGGATGTCGGCCAGCATCAGTTCGGTTTCGATCGTCTCGATGTCGGACGTGGGGTCGACTTGGCCCGCGACGTGCGTGACATCCTCGTCGATGAAACAGCGGACGACCTGCAGGATGGCGTCGACCTCGCGGATATGGCTGAGGAATTTGTTGCCGAGCCCCTGGCCTTCGCTGGCGCCTTTCACGATGCCGGCGATATCAACGAGCTTGAGGGCGGCGGGAATCACTTTTTGCGGGGGGATCAGCTTCGTGATCCGCGCCAGCCGGCCGTCGGGCACACTGACGATCCCCTCGTTGGGCTCGATCGTGCAGAACGGATAGTTCGCGGCCTGGGCCGTTTTGGAACAGGTTAACGCGTTGAACAGCGTGCTCTTGCCCACGTTGGGCAAGCCGACAATACCGGCTTCCATCGATCGACGCCTTGCCGCGTTCGCGGCTCTCGCCGGCTTGGTCCGGCACTTTCCCGTTGAAATAGGAGCCGGCGCCAAGCCGCCAGTCCCCGGCGTTCGCCGTTCCGGCTTGGCCGGAAGCATGCCGCCCTCCCGCAGCCGACAGGCGACGGGGCAGGGCCGTAAGTTTTACGGGATTGGCACGCCGTAACAAGGGCCGCCTCGCGGCTCACAGCTGCCCGCTCCGCTCCGCCGCTGGCGTCCGGAGGAACTCGCAGGCCTCCCAGGTCTGCCGCGAAGTGTGCCGGTTCTCCCGCGCCTCGTGCAGGTCGGGATCCCGTTCCAGAGCCGACGCGAACGCCGACTCGGCGTGCTCCAATCGCCCCTCGAGGCAAAATGCCAGCCCGAGGTTGTTGCGGAGCGTGGCCGAGTCGAGCCCCAACCGCAGGGCGGTGGCATAACAGGCGCTCGCCGATTGGGGTTCGAGCCGCGCCAATCGGCCGTCGCCCAACAACACCCATCCCTCGGCGTCTTCCGGCGACCAAAAGGTCCGCCACTGTCCCACACGCTCGGCCCACGCCGCTCGACCGTTTACGAGCTCCTCCCACGTCAAGGGACGCGATTGCATCGTCCAAGCGGCTTCCTCCAACGCCGCTCCGACAAGCGTTCCCGCCACCAAGGCCACCACCACTGACGGACGCTGGAAAATCGCCCACCAGCGCCGCTTGAGCCGCACGGACGTAGACGCGGACGAAGCCGCAGACGAGGACGGCGCGAACGCGGACGGGGGTGCATACGAAGACTGCGCGAACGCGGACGCGGTGGAACGAGATGCTCCTTGAGCGACGTCGTTCGCGCGATTCGCGGTGGCGGATCGGCGCGCGTCCCGGCCCTCGACGGGCTCCGGTCCGACTTGCCAGGGAGGCGACAATCGCGGCCCGGACAAGGCCGTTGACGCATCGCACGAATCCAGTTGTTCCAGAAGCCAATCCAAGCGTTCGGCGAACCCCGCCGCGTCTACGAACCGATGGTCGATGCGGCAATCCAAGCATGACTCGAGCAGTTCCAGGAGCGCGTGGCCCACCGGCGGCAATTGCGGCGGGTTTCGCCACTGCGGGCCATTCAGTTGGCTGCGCACCAGCCAGGCGGCCTGTTCTGTGTACGCCAGTTCCCGCGGTGGCTCCCCGAAAGGCAACTGCCCGGTCAGCATCTGGACGAGCACGCAAGCCAAGGAGAACAGGTCCGTGGCGGACGCGCGGGAGGTGGGAGGAACGGCGACGCCGCGGGGCAGTCCGACCATCGACAGCCGTTCAGGCGCCATGTAGGGAATTGTTCCCCCCAAGGCTTCATGGGGAAGACCTTTCGTGGCGAGGTTGAAATCGAAAAGCAGTGCGCGGCCCGTCGAGGTCAGCAGGATATTCGCTGGCTTCACGTCGTTATGGAACACGCCACGCGAATGCATGTGCCGTAGCGCCTCGACCACATCCAGCCCAACGCGCAGCACCTCGCGAACCCGCGTGACGGACTGGGCCTCGCCTGTGGTCGATCGGCCGGCGTTCGCTTGGTCGGCTGGCTGGCGGATTTTCCAGTCAGCGATCCAATCCTCCACGGTGCGTCGTCCGAGATACGGCATGAGGAACGACTGAAAATCGCTATGTTCCGAATGCTTCGCGGTGAGTACGGGCACGATGTGGGGATGGAACAGCGAGCCTTGGATCTGCGCTTCGGCGTAGGCCCGCACCGAGACCTTGAACACGACGGGCCGCCTTCCCTCCCGCAGTTCTTCGGCGAGGTACACGCGGGCGAAGGTGCCCCTTCCCAATTCCTCCAAAATCTGTAAGCCTTCCCAACGCTCGCCAACGCTCGGCCAGGGGAGATTCCCGCCTGGGAGCGAATCGAACAGTTCCGCCATTTGCGACGGAGTGCAATTCGGGAGGCAGCGCCGAAAAACGATCAGTTCGAAGACCCGTGACGCGCAGTTGGGGAAGCGACCACAGAACTCGATAGTGTCCAGGGGCTCGCCGCGAGCGCGCCGTAGAAGAAATTCTTCGGCGGCGAGTTCGGCGACGGCGGCGGCAGCTCGACCGAGTTCCGCGTGACGTTGGATCGCTTCGATCGTGTCGGGCGGATCGCCATCGCGCCAGCGAGCGACAATCTGATTGACAAGCTGCTGATAAGGTTCGGCGGCCATGGAATCGAGCAGCGGGGCGGAGGGGAGCCGCCCGCGTCGACGCGCCATCGCTTGCCTGGCATCCTGCTAGGTCAAGCCCTCGATCGGTTCCCCATAATAGATGTGATGCGGCCGCTGGGTGGCGTCGAGCCAAGCGGCCGTGGGTGGAATGCCCAGCGATTGGTAAATCGTCGCGGCCATATTTTCCGGCCGCTGCGGACTCGAAGACGGATAGGCCCCATTGCGGTCCGAGGAACCGACGACAGTTCCTCCCTTAACGCCTCCACCCGCGAAAAACACGGACTGGACGGCGCCCCAATGGTCGCGTCCCGGCTTCTTATAGTGTTGCGGCAGCAATGAAATCTTTGGCGTCCGACCAAACTCGCCCGCCATCACCACCAGGGTGCTGTCGAGCATTCCGCTGTCGCGCAGGTCGTCCAGCAATGCCGAGACGGCTCGATCCGTCGGCGGCAGCAGTTTGTCTTTCAAGTGCGGAAACGCGTTGCCATGCGTATCCCAGCTTTCGTTATTGCCGAGATTCACCTGGACCAAATTCACGCCGATCTCGACCAACCGCCGCGCCATCAGCAGCGACCAACCGAAAGCGTTCTTTCCATAGCGTTCCAGGCTGCGTTCCTCGGCCCGCGTGACGTCGAGCGCCCAGTGGACTTTCTTGTCCGTGAGCATCGAGATGACGCCCTGGCGGTAACGATCGAAATTCTGCGTGGACGCATGGCGGTCCCAGTCGCGGCGTTGTTGGTCCAGTTCCGCAAGCAACCCCAACCGGCCTTGGAAACGCGTCTCGGGCAGCCATTCGGGCAGCGAAAGATTCGGAGCCTCGAAACGCCGGGCGTCGGCTTTGCCACGTTGCTGGTGGTCGAAATGGTACTCGGGGAATGCCCCGTACGACGTGCTGTGGAACGGCGACGCCTCGACGAACCAGGGGTCCCGAGCGGCCCCCATTTCGCCCGCGAACTGTCCGGGAATCACCCGCCCCGAGTAATGCACCAAACGTTCCGGCAGCACCACGGCGGGCGGCAGGTTGTTGCGGCCTCGCGTCGCCGCGTTGGCCACCGCCGCGATCGACGGCCAATCGCCGCGCGTCGGCGCGCTCGGATTGAACCCTGGCGGAATCATCGAGCGGCCGGTCAACATGATGTGATGGCCCGCCGAATGATCGTTGGACGGGTGGGTCAGCGACCGGCACACGGCCCACATGTCGCTTCGCTGGGCCAGCAACGGCAAATGTTCGCAGATCCGCACTCCGGGCGTCTTCGTCGCGATCGGCTGGAATTCGCCGCGAATCGTGTCCGGCGCGTCCGGCTTCGGGTCGAAGCTGTCGTGCTGGGCGAGTCCACCAGAGAGAAAGATGTAGATGCATGAACGGGCGGTGGCCGGCCGCGTGGGCGCCGCCGTCTCCGCGCGCAACGCCTCGCGATGGTTCATTCCCAGTCCGAGCAGACCGATCGCTCCGGCGGTCACCGCC
Organism: Pirellulaceae bacterium; assembly: GCA_044356875.1. Lineage (GTDB taxonomy): Bacteria > Planctomycetota > Planctomycetia > Pirellulales > Pirellulaceae > CAIXSC01. The sequence continues at coordinate 4,786 of JBIKVL010000331.1, forward strand.
GCACGCCGTGAAACACTCGGATGAATACAGGCTGGCATCGGCTGGGACGACATCGCAGCGCTCCTCATGGCGTGGATCCCCTCGTGTCGCGGGTTGGCTCGCCGCTACGCATGCCGCCCCGAATGCGTCGTATAGTAATTAATCAACAACATCGGATGCAACATCCGACCGGATTGACTTCTATGCCGCCCCATTTTCGCGAACATCTCCAACGTCATGTCGCTCGTCTCCCAGTCGTTTCTCGGCGACGCCGCCGATTCGACGTGGCGATCGCGCTCCTCGCCGCCGCCATGTGCGGCCTAGCGATGTCGGCGGGCGCCGCGGTGGCCAGCGCTGAGGACATCGTGGAACTGGCCCTCGGGCCTGATGGCAAACCGGGTCAGGTGTTTCGCGGCGAAATACTGGAGATCGCGGGCGGAAAGCTGAGGATCCGCCGCGCGGACGGCCGCGAAGACTCGGTGCCTTGGCCGCGCGTCGCCCAGTATCGCACCACGTGGCCCAACGGCCTGGCCGCCGCCGATCGCTTGCGGGACGAACGCCGTTACGCCGATGCCCTGAACGCCTATCTGGCGGCCTCGCAGACCGAGCCGCGGGGTTGGGTAAAGGACGTGATCAAGGCCCGGGCCATCGCCTGTTTTCGCGAACAACCACAACCGGTCCGCGCGGGCGACCTCTTTCTGTCGATGTACCAGCGCGATCCCGAAACTCCCCATTTCGACCTCATCCC
>JBIKVL010000332.1:0-5507 GCA_044356875.1 Pirellulaceae bacterium
TGTTCGTGCTCGCGGATCAATGGCGAAAGTCGAACCAGTTGGTCGAAGCCGAGTCCGCCTTCCGCCAATTGCTGGAACGAGCGCCCACGGTGGAAGTGATCGCCGGCCTGCGGGACTCGCTCGTCGCCCAAGGGAAACTCGACGAGACGCTCGAAACGCTCGCCGCTGTCGCGCGCTCCAACAGCGCCGATCAACTCGCGGAACTCGTCGAGCCGCTCGCGCAAGTCGAACCAATGCCGGCCGAAGACGACAAGCCCGCGCTTGAAAACGCTCCGCCTATCAACCCACCGCCCGCCAACGGTCAAGCCGCGAAAGAGGCCGCTGAGGAGGCCGCGAAAGAGGCCGCGATCAAGGCAGGCAAGTTGGCGGTGTCAGCGCGGGTCGACGAACTGTTGCAGCGGGCGCGGAAGATTATCGAGTTGGGCGCGAAGACCGGTGGAGGCCGGCGGGGAACGGCGTTCGTCGCGGCGCTGCTGGCGTTGGAGACGCGGCGGTTCGACGCGGCCGACGAATTTTTCGCGGCGGCGGTTAAGGAAGGAACGCCATCGCCCGCCTTGATCATGCAGGTCTGGGCGCTCGGGATGTTCAGCGCCGACCAGCAACCGCGGGCGACCCGAGTCCTTCAGCGGGCGATCGACGAACGGGTTCGTCCGGAGAGCGATCCCACGTGGCACTATTTCCTGGCGGGATCGCTCGAACTGCAAGGGCGAACGGACGAGGCGTTGGCGAAGGCCGCGAAGGCGTTGGCTGGCAGCCGCGACAATCCGCAGTTCGCGATTCGATTGGCGTGGATTCCCTATCACGCGAAACGCTATGCGGAGGCCGAGCAAGCTTACCGGAAGTTGGTGGAAAGGTTTGACGCCGCCGAACCGAGCAGCGCGAATCGCGCGGCGGCCCGCGAAGCGCGGCTCGTGCTGTCCAACATCGCGATCAAGCTCGGTCGTTTGGAAGATTCGGTCGAATGGCTGGAACAGGTGCTGGACGAGTTCCCCGACGATGTCGCGGCGCTCAATGATCTCGGCTACCTGTGGGCGGACCGCGGCCTGCATCTCCGCCGCGCGTTGGAGATGTGCCGCCGAGCTGTCGCGGCCGAGCCGGACAATCGCGCGTATCGCGATAGTTTGGCGTGGGCGCTCTTCAAGCTGGATCGGCCCGAAGAGGCGCTGCGGGAAATCGAACGGGCGGTGAACGACGCCGAGCCCGATGGCGAGTTGTTCGAGCACTTGGGCGACATCCGGCTGCGGCTCGCGGACCGCGATGGTGCGCGGGCCGCATGGAAACGGGCGGCCGACGCCTACGCCCGCGACGGCGAGGAAGCCAAGCGGGCGGCGGTCGAAGCCAAGGCGGCTGGCGCGGCCAAGGCGGCTGGCGCGGCGCCGTGATTCCCGTTCGCCACTCGGTACATGAACGATAGAACTCAGTTGGTGCAACCAAAAAGGTCACGAAGGTTGGCGAGAGGCGAGGAGCAATCATGGCTGGACATTCCGCTTGGTCGAACATCAAGCATCGCAAGGGACGCGTGGACGCGAAACGAAGCAAGGTCTGGAGCAAGATCTCGAAGATGATCATCGTCGCCGCCCGCATGGGCGGAGGCGATCCCGACGCCAATTTGCGGCTCCGGTACGCCATCGCCGACGCACGGGCGGAGAGTATGCCGAAAGACACAATCGACCGGGCGATCAAGAAGGGCACCGGCGAACTGGATGGCGGCAACGTCGAAGAGACGGTGTACGAAGGCTATGGGCCGGCGGGTGTCGCCGTGATGTGCGACATCATGACGGACAATCGCAACCGCACGGCTTCGGAAGTCCGCAAAATCTTCGACATCAACGGCGGCAAACTGGGACAGGCTGGTTGCGTGTCGTGGATGTTCGAACGCAAGGGGTTGATCGTCGTCGCCGCCGACAAAGCGCCCGAAGACAAATTGATGGAAGTGGCGCTCGAAGCGGGCGCGGACGACGTGCGGCGCGTCGGGGACAACTTCGAAGTCGTCAGCGGTCCGGACCAATTCGTGGCGGTGACCGAGGCGTTCGAAAAGGCCGGCCTGCCGATGGTTTCCAAAGCCTTCACCCGCTTGCCGGCGAACACGGTCGATCTCGACGCCGATGCGGCTCGCCAGGTGTTGAAGCTCATGGAAGAGCTGGACGACCACGACGATGTCCAATCGGTCTCGGCGAATTTCAATCTGTCCGAAGAAACGCTCGCCCAGGTCGCCGCTTCGTAGCGCGTTGCTTGTGCCGGAGCCGTCTTGGGCCTAGACTGTGGCCTCGTTCGCCGATGAGCGGCTCTTTTCCCGCAAGGAAGCCTCGCGCCGAGGCCACGTTTCGATGAGCGACATCTATCACGAGTGTGGCATTGTTGCCGTCTACCACCTGCCGGGCGGCGAGACGAGTCCGCTCTGTCCGGATCAGACGCCGGAAAGCGCGTCGCGGCTCTTGCCGCGAATGCTTCAGGATATCCAAAACCGGGGCCAGTTGGCCGCCGGTATCACCACCTACAATCCTGGCCGCGACCAGTTGATCGATACCTACAAGGAATTGGGGACGGTCAGCGAGGTGTTCCGGCTGTCGCATCGCGCGAAGCACGAGTCGCTGATGCGCGAATACGCCGGCGTCGCCGGCATCGGCCACGTCCGCTACGCGACGTGCGGCGCCGACGACCGCAGCTACGCCCAGCCGTTCGAACGCCACCATTTGCAAAAGCACAAATGGTTCAGCTTCGCTTTCAATGGCCAGCTCGCCAATTACCAACTGCTCCGCGACCAACTGCTCCGCGACAACGACCATCACTTGGCCCGCGAAACCGACACCGAAATCATCATGCACGAGCTCAGCCGCGAGCTCTCGGGCGATCGCCGGCCGACGCTCGTCGAAATGATGCGGAATGTCGCGCCGCGGTTTGACGGCGCCTATAGCCTTGTGTTCCTCAATTCGGTGGGCGATATGTTGGTGGCCCGCGACCCGCTCGGCATCAAGCCGTTGTGCTACGCCAAGGAAGGGCCGTTGTTCGCCGCCGCCAGCGAAAGCGTCGCGCTGCTGAACCTCGGCTTCAAACCGGAAAATATCCGCTCGCTGCAGCCCGGCTACGCGATCACGATCAGCCAAGGGCGATTCGAAATCGAACAGTTCGCCGCTTCGCCCCGACGGGCGCACTGCTTTTTCGAATGGGTCTATTTCGCGAACGTCGCCAGCAGTTTGGACGAGCGCAGCGTTTACTTGTCGCGCACGGCGCTGGGCGCCGAACTCGCGCGGCTAGAACGCGAGAAGGCGATGGTGGCGATCGACGAAAACACGATCGTCGTGCCGGTGCCCGACACGAGCAAAGCGGCCGCCGATTCGATGGCGTTCGAACTCAAAGTGCCGTGCCGCGAGGGGCTGATCCGCAATCGCTACTCGGGACGCACCTTCATCGAAGGCAGCAAGAACCGCGTGCGGAAAGTGGAAAGCAAGTACACGCCGCTCCGCGAGGTGTTGCAGGGCAAACGCGTCTTGCTCGTCGAGGACTCGATCGTGCGTTCGACCACCATGAAGGTGTTGATCGATCGGATTCGCGAACGCGGCGGAGCCGCCGAGATCCATGTGCGGGTAGCGTGTCCGCCGATCGTTGCCCCGTGTTTTTACGGCATCGACATGTCGACGGTCGATGAGCTTTACGCGCCGCGTTTCCTGCGTGGCGGGTCGCTGACGGACGCCGTTCAGGCCGACATGGCCGCCGATCTGGGCGCTGACTCGCTGCGTTATCTGCCGGTCGATTCGATCGCCCGCGCGATCCGGCTCGAAGGCGGCCAACTGTGTCAGGCGTGCATCACCGGCGACTACCCGACGCCCCACGGACAACGGCTCTACCAAATCGCGCTCGACAACCATGGCCGCGGCGACGGAGCCGGGCGAACCTACGAGTCTCGCGAGCCGGCCGGCGTCCGCTAACCGCAGGGCCCAGCCCAATCATGACTCGCCGCCACCGCCATCCGCGATCGGTTCTTGGCTCGCGACTCGGTCCGCCCTCTCAGCGGATCGGTTTGGAACAAGCCAGGATTACTCGTCGTCGCCTGGCCCGCAGCGGCGTTGCATGGCGTCGTGGCTTGACGACTCTGCTGCTCGTTGTCGTTCCCAGCGTCGGATTATCGTGGAGAGACGCGTTCACGTCTGGGTCTCGCGGCTGGTCGGGGAGTCTCGTGTCGACGGCGCTTGCGGCCGAACCAACGCCGGCACAGCCGCGCGCGGATGCGGGTCGACTGCCGATTGTGTCGCCGAGCGACGCGGGATTCGACGCCGAAACATTGGCGTCGATGGAGCCGCTTATCGCGGCGGCGATCGCCGAGCGTAAGCTCCCCGGAGCCGTTGTTTGCCTCGGGCGTCGCGGTCGAATTGGCTGGTTGAAAGCCTATGGCGACAAGCAGCTTGTGCCCGACCGTCAACCGATGACCGTGGACACGGTGTTCGATCTGGCGTCGCTGACCAAGCCGATCGCGACGGCGACGGCGGTGATGAAACTGGTCGAAATGGGGCGGGTGCGGCTCGACGAGTCGGTGGCGAAGCACCTTCCCGAGTTCGCGCCGCATGGCAAGGACGCGTTGACGCTCGAAGACTTGCTCGTCCATCACAGCGGCTTGATCGCCGACAATCCGTTGAGCGATTATGGGGACGGCCGCGAGATGGCTTGGCGGCGCATCTGTGAGCTCAAACTGTTGTCGACGCCGCGGACGAAGTTCATCTACTCGGATGTGAATTTTATCGTCTTGGGCGAGCTTGCCAGCCGGGTGAGTGGCGAGCCGTTGGAACGGTTCGTGCGCGAGCGATTGTTCATGCCGCTAGGGATGAGCGAAACGGGATACTTGCCGGGACCCGAGTTGCGGCAGCGAGCGGCTCCGACACAGCAGCGTGACGGCCGTTGGATGCGGGGCGAAGTCCATGATCCTCGGGCATGGAAGCTGGGGGGCGTTGCGGGTCATGCCGGACTTTTTTCGACGGCGGCCGATTTAGCGCTTTACGCGCAAGCGATGCTCAATGGCGGACAACTTGGGGACACGCGCGTGTTGGCGGCGGACACGGTTGAGCGGATGACGCGTGGCTACGCGGTTTCCACCGGCTTGCGTGGACTGGGGTGGGACAAGCGCACTGGGTATTCGATCAATCGCGGCGAGCGGCTGAGCGACGCGGCGTTTGGCCATGGCGGCTTTACGGGCACCGTGATCTGGATCGACCCGAAGCTCGAATTGTTCTTCATCTTCCTGAGCAACCGCGTTCATCCCGACGGCAAAGGGCTGGTGAACCCGTTAGCTGGAAAGATCGCCACGATCGCCGCCACCGCCGCGCGTTAACCGCAGCCCGCACCCCCATTAGCCGGCTCGGCGCCAGCCGCCGGTTCATTAGCCCGCCGAGCGCCAGCCGCCGGTTCATCAGCCGGCCGAGCGCCAGCCGCCGGTTCATTAGCCCGCCGAGCGCCAGCCGCCGGTTCATCAGCCGGCCGAGCGCCAGCCGCCGGTTTTCGGGCATTGCCAATCGGCG
>JBIKVL010000333.1:0-5490 GCA_044356875.1 Pirellulaceae bacterium
CTGCCACGCGGGAGGTCGTCCACGGCGTCTTGCGCTCGGCCGCAGCGGCAGTCCGCGCCCCGACGGAAAACCGATCTTCCGCCGCGGACCGCGGCGACAGCCAACCGAGCCGACCGAGCCAACCAAGGGCCGGTCGAGTGGCCAGTTCCTGGAGGCACTCGCCACCGCCGCACAGGGTGCCTATACCTACCGCGATGAGACACAGAGCCCGCTTCCAACCGCTTGGCGGGGCAGCCGACGGGTAGGAACGGGGTAAGTGTAACGACCAGATTTTCATCAGCGCAATCTCCCGAAGTCTCGAGTGGAACGCAAGATTCACGCAGGCAAGGGGCCAAGGTTCAACGCTGGCGCCGGCTACCGAAGACGGTCCGAAGGATTAACCGATCGGATTGTAACGAAAGACGCATCGTCGCGTGTTGTCGTCAGTTTTCGCCGTCGGGGGACTTTCGCCCCTTCGGGGCTTGTGCCATATTTCACGAAGTTTCGGGGCTGCCCAAACTCGCTGTTTTTTCCCGGCCGGCAGGTGCTCCGTGGCGGAATTCCTCAATCAGTTGTTGTTCGGACGGTCCCACTGGGTAGGGTACTCGGTGGCTGCGCTCATCCATTGCGTCTTGTACTTCCACGTGGTGGCGGTCGGCGCCTTGCTTTTCATCTGGATGGAACGCAAGATCGCCGGGCGGATCCAAGACCGCTTGGGCCCCACCCGAGTCGGTGGCAAGTTTGGCTGGCTGCAAACGCTGGCCGACGGCATCAAGTTGATCGCCAAGGAGGACGTAACGCCGACGGGCGCCGATCGGATGCTGTTCAAAGCCGCGCCGTATGTGAGCTTCGCGGCTAGCTTCGCGGCCTATCTGGCCCTTCCGTTTTCCAACGGTTGGGTGGGGCAAAACATCAACGTCGCCGTATTTTTCGTTATCGCGGTGATGGGCTTGGAAGTGTTCGGCGTCATCCTCGCCGGCTACGCGTCGGGTTCGAAGTGGTCGCTGTTCGGCGGGATGCGGGAAGCGGCTCAGGTCGTCAGCTATGAAGTGCCCGTGGGCCTGTGCGTGATGATTCCGGTGCTGCTCTGCGGCACGATGAACATGGTGACGATCGGCAACATGCAGGCCGGCTGGTTCACCAACTGGCTGGTGTTCCACGACCCGTTCACCTTCATCGTTTTCTGGGTCTACTTCACCTGTGCTACGGCGAGCGTCAATCGGGCTCCATTCGACTTGGCCGAGGCGGAAAGCGAACTGGTCGCCGGTTTCCATACCGAGTACTCGGGGCTGCGGTGGAGCTTCTTCTTCATGGCCGAGTACGGTTCGATGTACACGGTCAGCGGATTGGCCGCCGTGTTGTTCTTCGGCGGCTGGAACGGCCCCGTTCCGATCTTCGATATTCTCGGCTGGTCTTACACCCCGGATGAACTCGCCAGCGGCACCTTCCGTGTTACTGGCTACTTGGCGAATCTCGCCGGCTGCTTGAACTTTATGTTCAAGGCGCTCGTGGGGGTGACGGTGATGATGTGGATTCGCTGGTCGCTGCCACGTTTGCGAATCGACCAAGTAATGGCCACCTGCTTAAAGTACTGCGTGCCGATCGCGGCTGTTTGCTTCGCGGGAACCGTGTTGTGGCAATACGGCTTTTTCGTGACCGACAAGCCGTTGCCCTCGCTGAACAATTTGATACCGGCGGCCCCCCGAGCGACGGTTCGCGAGGCCTGGACGATCGCCGTGACCAAGACTGGGTCCTCAGCACCGACCACATCCGAGCCAACTCCCGCCGGCCCCGAGGCTGAGAAGCAAGAGGGCCAAAGTCCGGCTGAGGGTGGCGCGGTCAAGGAGGCCGCCCAAACGGGAGCGAAAGTGACGGATCCGGCGGCGTCCACGGAGGGGGCGAAGAGCGAGCGGCTCGGCAAGGTTGTCGCGCGCTAATCAACTGGGAGCTACCCGATGACAATGTTCGCCCCGAGTCTGTTGGCCGCCTTGGACTGGCACACGTTTCTCTTTTTGCTGTTCGCACTTTTGGCGTGCGGCTTTGCGGCCGCTGTGGTGTTCACGAGCAACGTCGTGCGGATGGCCTTTTACCTGACGCTTTCACTCAGCTCGACGGCTGGCTTGTTCTTCCTCGCGGACGCTGAATTCGTTGGCGCCATGCAGTTCATGATCTACGTCGGCGGCACGTTGGTGCTGTTGATCTTCGGCGTCATGCTCACCGCTCAATCCCGCTTCGTGCAGATGAAAACAAACGCCGGCGAATGGGTCTTGGCGGCGATTGTCGGCAGCGCCCTCCTCGTGTTGCTCGCGCGGACAGCGTTGATGAATCCGGATTGGCGGAATCCCCGGGAAGATCGGGACCAAGTGGCGGTGGTCGAGTCGCAGACGGCGACCGCGATTGGCCAAGCGTTGACAGGCGTTCGGACGGATCGGTTGGACGCGAGCGATTCCGCGCTCGCGGGCGGAATGTCCGGTTATCTGCTCCCGTTCGAAATCGCGTCGGTGCATCTGCTGGTCGTGCTGATCGGAGCCGGCTACTTGGCAAGGGCGAAGCGGCGGGCGGCAAACAGTTCGGAAACGTCGGCTTAATGGCTGATTTGGCGGGCGTCCGGAGCGGGGCGGCGGCTGGGGCGGAGTACAAGGCGACAACTCGTGATTGATTTCCTCGGAAGTCCGGTGACCGTCTCCCACTACATGATTGTGGGCGCGGTTCTGTTTGTCTGTGGCGTGCTCTGCATGGCCACCAAACGCAACGTGCTTGGCATCCTGATGGGCATTGAATTGGTGCTCAATGGCGCGAACGTCAACTTCGTCGCCTTCGGCAGCAATTTGCTCCGGGAACGCAACCTGGGACTCGACGGCCAACTCATGGCCTTGTTCGTGATTGTGCTCGCGGCGGCCGAAGCGGCCGTGGCGCTCGCCATCGCGTTGAACTTCTACAACAACCACACGTCGATCGACGTGGACACCGCCGACGAGCTGAAGGGCTAGGCGCATGGACCTCGTACCGCTGCTGTTGGGAACGGCCGTCCTGGCGCCGCTCACCTCGTTCTGGATCATCCTGCTGCTTGGCCGACGACTCGGCCGAAACGGCGAGGCGGCCGCTTACGTCGCCGTGTCCGCGATCATTTTCGCGGGCGTCTGTTCCTTCCTGTCGCTCGGAATTTGGCTCGCCAATCATTTCCCCGTCGATGCGCATCACGGTCACGGCGAGCACGGCGACGGTCACGCCGCCGATCATGCCACCGACCACGCATCGCTCGGTTGGCCCGCCCTATCGCTGGCTCAGGCCCAGGCTGAGGACGCACCAGGGGCTGATAAGCCGGCCGCTGAGAAACCTGCCGCTGAGAAGCCAGCGGCCGAGAAGACGGCCACCGAGAAGCCAGCCACCGAGAAGCCAGCCGCCGAGAAGCCAGCCGCCGCGGACGGTCACTCGAGCGACTCGCACGCGGAGGCGCCCAAGGCTGACTCCCACCATGGCGATGCGGATAGCGGCGACGCGCACGGCGGCGACGCGCATCATGCTGCTGAAAAACCGACGACCGCCTACACGGGAACGTTTTGGACGCTCGGCAAGTTCGGCAAGCTCGAACTCTCGATCAGCTATTACGTCGATTCGCTAACGCTCGTCATGTTCTGCATGGTGACGCTGATCGCGTCGTGCATTCATTTCTACGCGATGGGCTACATGCATGACGAGCTTCATGACATCACGGATAAGGAAGTGAAGCTGGCTAACGGCGAGCCGTTGCGGCGGCCCGGCCGGTTCCACCGGTTCTTCCAGTATCTCTCGCTGTTTTGCTTTAGCATGCTGGGACTGGTGCTGGCCGGCAACATCGCCATGGTGTTTGTCTTCTGGGAACTGGTCGGTATCTGCTCGTACTTCCTGATCGGCTTCTACATCGAACGCAAGAGTGCGTCGACGGCGGCGAACAAGGCGTTCATCGTCAACCGCGTTGGCGACTTTGGCATGATCATCGGCCTGATGGCTTTGTGGGCTGGCTGCGGGACTTTCGCCTTTGGCGACATCGACGCGGACAAGAGCGGCTCGATCGAACAGGCCGAGCGAGGACTGTTTTCGCTGGTGCGATCCGAAGCGAACGGCTACGCCGTGAAAGTTCCAGACGGCATGTTTGTAGCGTCGGCGGTGAATTGGGAAGGCGAAGTGGGCGAACGAGCCCGAACGATCCTGACCGATCATCAGGGCGATGTCACCGCCACTCGGACACAGCTTTCAAGCGAGTTCCCCGATCTAAAGCAGCCTGGTTACTGGCTGTTGATCGTCGCGGGAGTCGGCATTTTCTGCGGCTGCATCGGCAAGAGCGCCCAGTTCCCGCTGCATGTCTGGCTGCCGGATGCGATGGAAGGACCGACGCCGGTTTCCGCGCTGGTTCACTCGGCGACGATGGTCGCGGCCGGCGTTTATTTGGTCGGACGCTTTTATCCGGTGTTCGCCCCGGAAGTGCTGCTTGTCATCGCCGTGATTGGAGCGATCACCTTACTGATGGCGGCGACCATCGCGATTACGGCCGTCGACATCAAACGAGTTCTCGCGTACTCCACCGTCAGCCAGCTTGGTTACATGATGCTGGCGTTGGGCGTGGGTGGGTGGCTGGCCGGCTTGATGCACTTGGTCACGCACGCCTTCTTCAAGAGCTTGCTGTTCATGTGCTCGGGATCGGTGATCCACGCGGTCCACACGAACGATATGCGGGAGATGGGCGGATTGTTGAAGAAGATGCCGGTCACGGCCATCACCATGTTGATCGGCTGCTTGGCGATCGCGGGCGTGGGCGTGCCGTTCGTAATTGGCTTCAGTGGCTACTACTCGAAAGACGCGATCCTCGAACAAGCGTATTCGCTGTCGCTGACCAACAGCGGCGGCTTGGCGACCGTATTGTTCGCGGTGGCGGCGGGTGGCGCGGCGATCACTTCGTTCTACATGTTCCGAATGTGGTACATGACGTTCGTCGGTAAGCCGCGCAATCAGGAACGCTACGACCACGCTCACGAATCGCCCGCGGTCATGTACATGCCGCTCGTGGTGCTCTCGGTTTTCGCGGTCGCCGTAGCCTGGGACACTTCGCTTGTCGGTTACGGTTTGATTCCCGCCGCGGTGCTCGTTTGGCAAGGAATGCGTCTTGGCTGGTTCCGGGGATCGGCATCGTCGCACGCCGCCCACGGCCACGACTCGCACGGCCACGGCCACGACTCGCACGGCCACGACTCGCACGGCCACGACACCCACGGCCATGACTCGCACGGCCATGACTCGCACGGCCATGACTCCCACGGCCATGACTCCCACGGCCATGACTCCCACGGCCACGACTCCCACGGCCACGACTCGCACGGCCACGACTCGCATGGGCACGACTCGCATGGGCACGACTCGCATGGGCACGACTCGCATGGGCACTCGGCTGAGTTGCCTTGGACGCGGGCTGGCGTTGTGGCGACGTTGATTGCGGCGGTGGTCGGTGGCTTTGTGTTGCAAAACGTATTGCCGAAG
>JBIKVL010000334.1:0-5489 GCA_044356875.1 Pirellulaceae bacterium
GCGTCTACCTGCGGACCGCGTCCGCGCTATACTGCTTCGGTTCATGACGGGGCCGCCGCGTCGCGGGCGCCGGCTCAACGGTTCAAGCGCGGTTCGATCAGTTGTTCGGCTTGGCATTCTTCCAGGTACGTAAATGGCGACTACGGTAAACGCGAAATCAGCCAGTCAGGCAGCGGCGAACCAGCCCGAGTCGACGGGTAAAACGGCCGGCTCCGCGTCCGGCGGCAAAACAGCCGGGACTCGGCCCGTCGACGCGCGGCCCGTCGACGCGCGCCTTGTCGAGCGGCTGCGGGCGATCGTCGGCGCCGACGGCGTGCTTTCGAACCAGTCCGAGCTATTGGTTTACGAATGCGACGGCTTCGTCATTGAAAAGAACTGCCCGGACGCCGTCGTGTTTCCCCGCACCACCGAGCAGGTGGCGGAGATCGTCCGCGAATGTCGAGCGGCGGGCGTGCCGTTTCTGCCGCGTGGAGCGGGCACCAGTTTGGCGGGCGGCTGTCTGCCGGTCGGCGGCGGCGTGATGATTGTGCTCACCCGGATGCGGGAAATCGTCGAAATCAACCTCCGCGACCGCTACGCCATCGTGCAAGCGGGCGTGGTGAATGTCTGGCTGACGAATGCGCTGAAAGAAGCCGGCTTTCATTACGCGCCGGACCCGTCGAGCCAGGGCGCTTGCACGATCGGCGGCAACGTGGCGACGAATTCCGGCGGGCCCCACACGCTGAAGTACGGTGTCACCGTGAATCACGTATTGGGCGTCGAGGCGGTGCTGGCGGACGGGCGGATTGTCCGGTTCGGCGGTCCCGTCGAAGAGTCCCCAGGGCTGGACTTGGTCGGCGCGGTCGTCGGCAGCGAAGGCACGCTCGCGATTGTCACCAAGGTCTGGGTGCGGTTGACTCGCAATCCCCAAGGCTACCGCACGATGCTCGGCGTGTTCGATTCGGTCGACGACGCCACGCAGGCGATCAGCCGAATCATCGGCGCTGGCATTGTGCCCGCCGCCTTGGAAATGATGGACCAAGGGATTTTGGAGGCGATCGAAGCGGCGTTTCATTTCGGGTTCCCGCTCGACGCCCAAGCCATCCTGCTCATCGAAGTCGACGGGCTCGAAGCGGGGCTCGACCCGCAACGCGACCGGATCACCGCCCTGTGCCTGGAGAGCGGAGCCCGCGAAGTGCGGTTGGCCAAGGATTCGCAGGAACGCCTCAAGCTGTGGAAATGCCGCAAGCAAGCGTTCGGCGCCATCGGCCGGCTCAGCCCCAGCTACTGCACGCAGGACGGCGTCGTGCCCCGCACGCAGCTTCCGGAAATCCTCCGGCAGATCACCGCGATCGGCGAACGCTACGGACTGCGGATCGTCAACGTGTTTCACGCGGGCGACGGCAACATCCACCCGATCCTGCTGTTCGACGAACGCGACGCCGACCAAACGCGTCGAGTGCTCGAAGCGAGCGGCGAAATCCTGGACCAATGCCTGCGGCTGGGCGGCAGCGTCACGGGCGAACATGGCATCGGCGTCGAAAAGATCGCCTTCATGCGAAAAATGTTCACCGACGACGACCTCGACGCCATGGCCGCCCTCCGTGTCGCCTTCAACCCAGACAACCAACTGAGCCCCGACAAAATGCTGCCGACCGCCGCGGGCTGCGGGGTCGAGTCGAAAGCGCCGAAACGCCGCGCTGCCCTGTGATCGCGGCCGCCACTCGACGCGCGCCTGTTTTCTGTCCGCTTACCTCGCACTCGCCTTCCACTCACTTTCCACTCACTTTCCACTCACTTTCCACTCACTTTCAGCTCGCCTTCCACTGACTTTCCACGAACTTCCCGCTAATTTTCCGCCGACCTTCCGCTGACGTTCCGCCCATCGCAACTTCCGCCGAGCAATCCGTGGCTGCCAACTTCGATCCGCTTCCCATCACGCAAACCCTGACGCCGGCCAGCCAAGCGGAATTGGCGGACGCGGTGCGGCAGTGCCACGACCGCGACACGCCGCTCTATCCGGTGGGCGGCGCCACGGCGCTTGACTTCGGCCTGACTCCCAAACGCCCCGGAGCGGCCCTGTCGTTGGCAGGCTTGCAAACCATCGTCGACTATCCGGCCCGCGACATGACCGTGACGGTCGAAGCCGGGATGCGAGTGGCCGAACTGGTTCAAGTCCTCGCGCGGGAAGGCCAGCAATGGCCGATCGATGTGCCGCGGGCCGACAACGCGACGGTGGGCGGCGTCATCGCGACCAACGCCAACGGTCCGCGCCGTTACGGCTATGGCTCGGTTCGCGATTACGTGATCGGCATCAGCGCCGTTGACGGCACCGGACGGCCGTTCAAAGGCGGAGGCCGCGTGGTGAAGAATGTCGCGGGCTACGATTTTTGCAAACTGCTGACCGGCTCCCTCGGAACGCTCGGCGTCCTCACGCAAGCCACGCTGCGGCTCCGTCCCCTGCCCGAGACCTCCGCTTGGCGCGGCTGCGTCGCCGCCAATCTCGAAACGCTCGACCGACTGCTGGATTCGCTGGCCGCGTCGCGCACGTCCCCTGTGGCGATCGAGACGCTCGCCGGTCCCGCCTGGACCGCGTCCCCACGACTCGCGCCGTTGAATTCGAATACGGCTCGGAACGACTCTTCCCAACCCGCATCGCCCGCATCGCCCGCATCGCCCGGCTCGTCAGCCGGCGCGACTACCGGCGCGTTAGGCAGCGCGTCAGGCAGCGCGTCCTCCTATTCGACTCCGTTTTTTCTGCTTGTCCGCTTCGAAGGCTCCGAGCCCGAGGTGACGTGGCAGTTGGAACAGGTGGCCGCCGAGTGGCGAACGGCCGGCGTGGCCGATTCGCACGTCTGGCGCGGCGAGGACGCGGACGGCTGGCTGCGGGACCTCGCCGAATTCCCCCAGTCGTTAGGCACTCCGTCGCCAAGCACTCCGTCGCCAAGCACTCCGTCGCCAAGCACGCAGTCGACAGGCACGCAGTCGCCAGCTACTCAGAAGCCAACCGCCCAGTCGCCAGGCGCGGCGCTGGTCGTGCAAGCATCGGTCCGTCCGAGCGGCACGGTGCCGATGTTCCGAGCGTTCACAGCGATCGACCCGCGCGTGTCGCTACTGGGTCATGCAGGCAATGGAATTGTGGTGGCTCGCTTCGCTGAGTTTCCCGCGGGGGGACTCTCGCGGACGCTGGTTGGACGAGCGCAACCCGAAGCGCTGCGGTTCGACGGCTCGGTGAAAATCCTCTCGAATCCCAGCGGTCAAGAGATGGCCCCGCATACGGTTTGGGGAGCGGGCGGGGCATCGTTCGACGTGATGATGTCCGTGAAACGCCAGTTCGACCCGCGTCATGTGTTGAATCCGGGCCGCTTCATTTTCCCTGCCGGATAACCAATTAAACCAACCGCCGCTCGTCGACCCCCGATACGGCTCAACCTTCGCGATCAACGTTCCATGACCACGACCACATCCAGCGCAACCGCCTCGCCCCCTGTCTCGCCCCCTGCCACGGTCTCCGCCAAGTCCGCGCCCGGCACGGGACCGTCGTTGCCGGTCGTGCCCGGCGCGAACATCGATTACGAACTGTTCCTCGATTGCGTGCATTGCGGGCTGTGTACGGCCTCCTGTCCGACGTACGCCGAACTGGGGAACGAAAACGACAGTCCCCGCGGCCGCATTTATCTGATGCGGGCTGTCACCGACGGACGGATGGAACTGACCGCCAGCACGCGGCGGCACCTGGAACTGTGCCTCGACTGCCGCGCGTGCGAAACGGCTTGTCCCTCCGGCGTGCAATATGGCAAATTGATCGAACCGTTCCGAGTGGCGATGGAGCAAACGGGCGACGCGCCAGCGAAGACGCGGGATTGGTTCCATCAGTACATTCTGTTCAAGCTGTTCCCCTATCCGGCGCGGATGCGGTGGGCGCTGTGGCCCGCCCGCATCGCGCAGTTCTTGCGGCTCGATCGGCTGCTTGTCGGTTCCGGCCTGTGGCGCCTGTTGCCGCCGCGACTGGGACGCTTGGTCACGCTGCTCCCGCCGCTGGAACGGCCCGTCGAGCCGCTGCCGACGTTCCTGCCCGCCAAGGGACCGCGGCGAGCTCGCGTGGCGCTGTTCACCGGCTGTGTCGCCGACGTCATGTTCCGTCAGACGAACTGGGCGACCGCTCGAGTGCTGCAGGAAAACGGTTGCGACGTCACCATTCCCGCAACCCAGGCCTGCTGCGGCGCGATTCATTTCCACGCGGGCGCCAGCGAACCGGCTCGGGAACTCGCCGACACCAACGTCGCCGCCTTCCGGGCCGAGGATTTCGACGCCGTGATCGTGAATGTCGCGGGTTGCGGTTCCATGCTCAAAGACTACGGCCATCACTGGCACGAAGGGCGGGAGGCCCGCGAGCGGTTCGCGGGCAAGGTAAAGGACGTACACGAGTTCCTGGCGGAGCTGGGTCTGATCGAGCCGCCAGGACGGCTCGCGTTGACAGCGACCTA
This sequence comes from Pirellulaceae bacterium, assembly GCA_044356875.1. Lineage (GTDB taxonomy): Bacteria > Planctomycetota > Planctomycetia > Pirellulales > Pirellulaceae > CAIXSC01. The sequence continues at coordinate 4,467 of JBIKVL010000334.1, forward strand.
CCACGACGCATGCCATCTGGCCCACGCCCAGAAGGTCCGCGAACAGCCGCGGAAGCTGTTGTCGAAAATTCCCGGCTTGAAGTTGGTGGAACTGCCCGAATCCGAACTCTGCTGCGGAGCGGCCGGCACCTACAACCTGACCGAGCCCGAAATGGCCGATCGGCTCGGACAACGTAAGCTCAAGAATATTCTCTCGACGGGCGCTCGAGTGGTCGTGACCGCCAACGCCGGTTGCCTCCTGCAGATCGCCCGCGAAGCACGCATGCAGGGCGAACGACTCCGGATCGTCCACCCCATCGACTTGCTCGACCTCAGCTACCGCCAACAGCCATTGCCGTAGCCGAAATCGACAGCCGCAGTTGGCCAACCAGCCAACCAGCCAACCAGCCAACCAGCCATCTATCCAGCCAGCCAGCCAGTCGGCCAGCCAGTCGGCTAATCGCATGGCCAGACAAACGGTCAGGCCAGGATGGGCCGGACGAGCTCGCCGTGAATGTCGGTCAGGCGGAAGTCGCGGCCTTGTGAACGGTAGGTCAATCGCGTGTGATCGATTCCCATCAGGTGGAGGATCGTGGCGTTCAAATCATGCACATGCACGGGATCGCGGACGATGTTGTAACAATAATCGTCGGTCTCGCCATGTGTATAACCGCCCTTGATACCGGCTCCCGCCAACAGCATCGTGTAGCATCGGGGATGATGGTCCCGGCCGTAGTTGTCCTTGGACAGCGCGCCTTGCGAATAAATCGTGCGGCCGAATTCGCCGCCCCAGACGATCAGCGTGTCCTTTAGCAAATCCCGCTGCTTCAAATCGGCGATCAACGCCGCGGTGGCCTGATCGGTGTCGCGGCATTGGCCCCGCAGCGCGTTCGGCAAATTCCCATGATGGTCCCAACCCATGTGGAACAATTGCACGAACCGCACATCCCGCTCCGCGAGCCGCCGCGCCAACAGGCAGTTCGCGGCATAGCTGCCAGGCCGCTTCACATCCGGTCCGTACTGATCGAGCACATGTTGCGGCTC
>JBIKVL010000335.1:0-5483 GCA_044356875.1 Pirellulaceae bacterium
GCGAGAGCCAGTGCGCGTAGGCGTAACCGCCCAGTAGCAGCACTTGGAAGAACAGCATGCAGGTGGTCCAGACCGCCGGGCTGCCGCCGAACCAGGGCAGGATCACCTTGCTGATGACCGGCTGCACCTGGAACAAAAGAAACGCGCTCAACAGGATGACGAACGCCGAGGCGGCCGCGAATCCGCCGTTCCTCGAACTGTGGGGGACGGCGGTCATAGGCGGCGATTACTCCGGTTCGATCTTCACCAGCACGCACTTGAACGCCGGCGTTTTGGACTGCGGGTCGGCGTGCCGGGGAACGAGCACGTTGGCCTCGGGATAGTACATCATCACATTCCCGGCGCGGATCTCGGGATAAGGCCGCGCCAACACGCCACGGATCTTGCCGGTGTCGCTGGTCACGGTGACACGCTGCTCGGGCTTCAGTCCGAGCCGCGCGAGGTCGTCGGGATGGAGCAATACGATATCACGCCGATCCTGGCCGCGGTACAGATCCTCCTCTTCGTAGACCACCGTGTTGAATTGGCCTTCGCTGCGGACGGTCATCAGCCGGAGCTGGCCGCTGGCGCCCGCCAATTCGGGCAGCGTGTGGATGAAGATGCGGGCTCGTCCGTCCGGCGTGGGGAATTTCGGCGTGTGCAGCGTTCGGCCGGCGATATAAAACTCTTCCTTCGTCTGGCCGATGGTCGCCAGTTTTTCAAAGCCTGGAATCACCTTCGCGATCGCCTCGCGGATCCGGCCCGTGTCGCGCATGGAAGTCCAATCGATCGGGCCGGCGCCGAGCACCCGTTCGCCCAGTTCGGCGATCACCTCGACTTCGCTCTTCGGACCCTCGTGCCGCCGCGGTCCGCCATCGCTGAGCCGCACGTAGTTGAACATCGATTCCTGGGTCGTCGGCTGCGGCTCCTCGTCGCGCGCCAGCACCGGCAGAATGATGGTCTGCTTGGCGAGTCCCCGGGCATGGCCCGTGTTGAGCGACGTGTTGAGCGTAACCAGCAAGTCGAGCTTCGACAGGGCTTCGTCCGCGAACGTCGCGTCGGGGTTGGAACCGAACAGATTGCCGCCCAGGCAGAAGCCGACCTTCAATCGACCCGCGGCGGATTCTTCCATGCAGGCGAGCGTATCGAGCCCCTTTTCGGTCGGCAGACGCACGCCGAAATGATTCTGGAGCCGCTCGAAGACCGCGTCCTTCAATTGCGGCGTCACGCCCACGCTGCCGATGCCCTGGACATTCGAGTGGCCGCGGATCGGCAGCAGGCCGGCATTCGGCCGCCCCACCATCCCGCGCATCAAGGCGAGATTCACGATCGCTTGCACATTCTGCACGCCGTGGGCATGGTGCGTGATGCCCATCGTCCAGCTAAAGACAACGTTCTTCGCGGCGGCGTATTTCGCGGCGATGCGCTCGATCTCCGCCCGCGCCACGCCGCTCTTCCGTTCAATCTCCTCCCACGGCATCGCCCGCAGCGCGGCGAGCCACGGCAAGGCGCCGTCGCAGTGGTCGGCGAGGAACGCGTCGGCCCGCGCCCCGATTTCGTCGCAACGCTTCGCGATCCCGGTCAACAGCGCCAAATCGCCGCCGATGTGCGGTTGGATGTACTCGGAGGCGATCTTCGTGCCGAACAGCAAACTCCGCCAATCGCTTGGAATCCGGAACTGGACCAACCCCGTCTCACGGATCGGATTCACCACGATGACCTCGCCGCCGCGGCGACGTACCTGCATCAACGTGGTCATCAATCGCGGATGGTTGCTCGCCGGATTCCCGCCGATCACGAACACCATATCCGAGTGCTCGATGTCTTCGAGCCGCAACGTGGCGGTGCCGGTGCCGATCGATGTCTGCAAGCCGACGCCGCTCGCCTGATGGCAGTAGTAGCTGCAGTTGTTGACGTTGTTCGTGCCATAGAGCCGCGCGAACAACTGCAAGAGGAAGCCGGCTTCCGTCGAACTGCGGCCACTGAAATACCAGAAAGTCTCCCGAGGCGCGGCCTCTTTCAACCGGTTCGCGATCCGAGTGAACGCGTCCTCCCAACTGATCGGCCGGTAATAGTTCTGCCCCTGTTCATAGAGCACCGGCTGGACCAGCCGGCCGCATGTCTCCATGTCGCGAGGCGAGAACACGGCCAACTGTGGAATCGCGTACGTCGACCAGAAGTCCTCGCGAATCGCCCCCTGCATGTCGGCCGCCATCGCTTGCAGCGATTTCTTGCAGACTTCGGGGAACGAGCCGATTTCATTGACGAGCCCGCCTTTTTGTCCGCCCATGCCCAGCGCGCACGTCTTGCAGGCGTTTTTCGTCCGCAGCGCCCGCCACATCTTCCAGATGCCGCCTACCTCGCGGGCCTTCTTGAAGGTGTAACGAATCGCCGGCCAACCACCACCGCTTGTGACCCGTTTCATCCGATCCTGTCCTCCCATCGCGGAAGCCGCCGCCAACAGACGCTCGCCGCCGCCCCCGCTTCCGCCCCCGCCTTCGCCACTGCCATGACTACCGCCATGACCATCGCCATGACTACTGCTCGCGCCGCCCTCGCCGCTTACAAACTGGATGTTTGCTGGGTAGACGGAGCTTGAGCCGCCGCAATTTGAGCCGCCGCAGTTTGAGCCGCGGCCTGGCCGGCTTCGCTTGCCTGCTGTCGCTGTTCGAGCGCTTCGTACTGGTCGTACATCAGCGACGGGCAAACCTCCTTTTCACCGCACTGCTCGCAGACAATGTGAATGAGGTCGGGGCCCGCCAGTTTAAGTCCTTCCTGCTGACACAACTGGTAGAGCTTCCGCAAATGAACGCACGACATACGTTGTTCGCCTCCTGTTTGACGTAACCCGGCGGCCGGAGCCGCCAGGTGTTTCAATCCTTCCCGGCGACGCCGCGCCGAAATCGCCGGTTACGTAAAACCGCCGGTTACTTGAAATCGCCAGCGATCGCCACGAACAGCTTTTCCGGCTTCAGGTGCTTGCGCAACGCGTCGTTGACTTGCTCGACGGTCAACGCGGCGATCGCCGCCTCCTGCTTGGCGTCGAAGGCGAGCGTCCGGCCGGCGAGCAGCGAGTTGGCGAGTTCGCCCGACAGGCCGCCGTCGTCCGCACGTTCCACCTCGTTCTGCTGCAGATAGCCCTTCTTGGCGGCCGCCAGTTCCTGCTCCGTCACGCCCTTGGCCAGCAGCAAATCGAACTCTTCGCGGATCGCCGCCTTGAGCTTTTCCACGTTGGCCGGGTTGGCGATCGCGAACACGTAGAACGACGTGCGTTTGTCGACGGACGAAATCCGCATGCCGCTGCCCACGCCGTACGACAATCCGTCCTTTTGACGCACGCGGTCGCCGAGTCGCGATGACAGTCCACCGCCGCCGCCGAGAATATAGTTGCCGATCACCAGGGCTGGCATGTCGGCGTCGTCATCCCGCAACGGCAGTACGAGCCCGCCGAAGTACACCATGTTCGCTTTGTCTGGCGTTTTCACCACTTGCTCGCCCGGTTCGTACGCGAGGTCGCCCCGCTTCACCAACCGCTCGAACGGCTCTTGGTTCTTCCAGTCTTTGAAGAGTGCTTCCAATTGCGGCTCGATCGCCTTCGCGTCGAAGTCGCCGACAACCGCCAGTTCGCCATGGGCGCCGCCGAGGAACAGGTCGTAAACGCGTTTCACGTCCGACGCCGTCGCCGCCTTCACCCGCGCGATCTGCTCGGGGAACGTCGCGAAGTGCCGCGGGTCATCGGCCGGGTAAGGATTCACGCGGCGATTGACTTCCAGCACCGCGAGCGACTGCGGGTCGCTCGACGCCTGCGCCAGTCGCGCGAGATCGGCCTGTCGTAGCAACTCGAATTCGGATTCCGGCAGAGCCGGCTCGCGGAGCACTTGCCGCAGCAGTTCGATCGCCGCCGGCAGGTTTTCCCGCTTCGTCTTGATCGCCAAGGTCAACTCGCCCGCCGAACCGGCGGCGGAGAGTTCGATCCGGTACTTGTCCAGTTCATCCTGCAATTGTTGACGATTCAATTTCTTCGTGCCGCGGACGAGCAGTCGCGGGAGGTAATCGCAGGCGAGCGCGGCTCCCTTGAGGTTTTGCTCGTTGCCGTACCGCAGCGTCAACTGCATCGTGACCGATTCGCCCCGCGTCTTCTTGGGCAGGAGCGCGGCGAAGACGCCGCTTTCGAGCGTCACGCGTTGCGTGCGGGCCTCGATCGCTTCGGGACGAACGTCGAACGCCTCGCCCGTCGCCACCGCCGCCCGGCCTTTGTATTCGCCGATCAGCTTCGCCAGGTCCGGCTTGGCGGGAATGTCGACACGCTCTGGCTTCTCCGTAGGGAGGAAGAGGCCGACCGTGCGGTTTTGGCGCCGAAGGTACTGAGCGGCGACCCGCTGGATGTCGGCCGGCGCGACTTTTTCCAGGCGGTCGCGATAGAGGAAGTACAGCCGCCAATCGCCCATCGCGGCCCATTCGCTCAGTTCAATCGCGATTTGATCGCTTTCCGTGGCGGAGAGCTCGCGGGCCTTCAGCAGCTTTTCCTTCGCTCGCTGAACTTCCTCGACGGTAACGCCTTCGGTCCCCACCGCCTCGACGACCTGGTTCAGCTCATCCAGCACCGCTTGGGCATCCTGGCCGACGGCCACTTCGGCGTTGAAACCGAGCACGCCCGGATCGTGAAGAGCGAACGCGCCGCCCGAGATCTTCGACGCCTTCTTGGTTTCCACCAACGCTTTGTAGAGGCGGCCGGTCGGGGCCGAGGTAAGGATCGTGTCGAGCACATCGAGCGGCTCGAAGTCGGGATGGGCCGCCGGCGGAATGTGGTACAGCGAACCCACGAGCGCCACTTGGCCGACGCGACGCAGCATGACGACCCGTTCGCCATCCTGGGCGGGCTCTTCCGTATACGTGTTGTCAAACGTCCGCTTGGGAGCGGGAATCGCGCCAAAGTGCTTCGCAACCAGCTTTACCGCCGTCTCCGGCTCGAAGCTGCCCGCGATCACCACCATGATGTTGTCGACTTGATAGTACTTGCGATAGAAGTCCCGCAGCTTGTCGACCGGCACGCGTTCGATGTCGGCCCGATTGCCGATCGTCGACCGGCCGTAGTTGTGCCATTCGAAGGCGGCCGCCATCATCCGTTGGCGAAGCACGCGGTCCGGCGAGTTTTCGCCGCGTTCGAATTCGTTGCGAACGACGGTCATTTCCGACGCGAGGTCTTCGCCGCGAATGAAGCTGTTGACGAGCCGATCGGCCTCGAGCGCGATCGCGAACTCGAGGTTTTCTTCGCCGGCGGGAAGCGTTTCGTAGTAGTTGGTGCGGTCGAGCCACGTGGTGCCGTTGAAGTCCGCGCCACGGGCTTGGAGCGACTTGGGAATCTGCGGATTGGACGGCGTGCCTTTGAACAGCATGTGTTCCAGAAGATGCGCCATGCCAGCTTCGCCATAGCCTTCATGCCGCGAGCCGACGAAGACCGTCATGTTGACGGTCACGGTCGGCTTGGACGGGTCGGGGAAGAG
>JBIKVL010000337.1:0-5480 GCA_044356875.1 Pirellulaceae bacterium
GGCGAGTACCAGCGAGCGGGTGTGCGCGCCCACTTCCAGCCGACAGTGCGCGACCAACGCCCGCCGCCGCTTCTTCAATGGAATCGTCAGTTCCACGTCCCGCAAATCGTGGAGCGGAAAGCGGCTCAGGATCGCGTTTCCGTACACGCCTTCGCGGAGCTTGACGTTGCCTTGAAAAGCGCGGTGCGGCATCCCGAGCGCATCTCCCAGCCAATCCACTTGTCGGTGGCGCCGCGAGCGTGGAACGCCATCGTCCACTTCCTGCAAAAACACGACATCCGGCTCGTGCCCGGCCAACGTCTCCACGATCCGTTCGGGCCGGTAGCGGCGGTCGACGCCACCAATCCCCTTATGGATGTTGTACGTCACCAGTCGAAAACGCATCGCCAGCCACTCCCGACCCCTCGCAGCCACTCCCGACCCCTCGCAGCCACTCCCGGCCGCTCGCAGCCCCCCTTGCCGCTGCTCCTATGTTATCGAGTTGATCGCGTTGCCCACAGCGGCAACGGAAAAGCCGCTCATCCCCGTAGGTTCGCGCACGTCATGCTCCCCGATCTCTGTCCCCAGTGCGATAAATGCCGGCGCATCGTGTCCGGCAAAGGCTCGCTGTTTTTCCTCTGCGAAGTCTCGTTCGCCGATGCCCGCTACCCCAAGTATCCCCGTCAGCCCGTGACCCGCTGCCCGCAATTCGTGCCGCTTCGAGCGTCAGCCACCACCACCGCCCAAGCCGCCACCACTGCCGTTCAAGCCACCGCCGCCACCGCCCAGGCAACCACGGTTAGCGCGGTCAGCACAGTCCGCACAGTCAGTCCCACCGGCGACCAGGAAGGCAAGGATTGATCGAGGAACCTCGTTTCTTGCGTTGAGGGAATGGGAGTCGCGTGTTTCCGATCCGCGTAGCTACGAGTTAGCCGCGATTCACTTTCCGATCATCAAGCAGGCTCTCGCAGTGCTGCAGCAAGCGGCCGGCCGCCTCCGCTTCCTCGGTGACCACTCGCGTGGCGCCGGCTTGCAGCACTGGCTGTCGATTGAGCTCATAACGGCAGCGAACCAGGATCGGCACCTGCGGCGATTGCAACCGCACAGCGCGGACGATATCGATCGCCACCAAGTCGTCGGGCACGGCGACCACCACGAGCCGACTATCCTTGACGTCGGCATGTTCAAGAACGGCCGGGTCGCGGGCGTCGCCGGCGATTGTGCGAAAACCTTGTTGAGCGAACGGATACAGATTCACGGGACTCAGGTCTACCAAACAAACTTCGGCGCCGCTCGATTCGAGCCGCGAGGACAACTGCCGCCCGATCAAGCCGATTCCAAACAGCGCGACTTTCGGCAGGCCGCTTTCCAAATCGACTCCGCCGCCTTGCTCTTCCCCCGGTCGTTCGTCGTCCGTCCATCGCAGGCCCAGCCGCAACAACCAGGGGGTGGCGAGCAGCGTTCCCAACGCGATGAACAGCATGCGGCCGTACTGCAACCGATCGACCAGGCCCTCGGAAACGCCTTGCGCGACCAACAGAAACGAGAACTCGCCGAGTTGCGACAGGCCCAGGCCCATCCCGAGCGCGCTTCGCCACGACAATCCGACGCACCGCAAGGCGACGCCCGCCGACAACGCCTTGAGCGTCACCATGCAGACGAGACCGACGAGCAGCAAGAGCGGCTCCCGCAGGAACAAACGCGGGTCGAGCATCATGCCGAGCGACACGAAGAACACGGCCGAAAACGTCTCGCGGAATGGAAGCACGATCGTGTCGATCTGTTTGCTGAGCCGATTGCCGCCGAGCGCGATGCCCGCCGCCAACGCGCCGACCGCCGCCGGCAATTCCATCGACGCCGCCACCCAACTCATCGCGCCCAGCATCACCACGGCGAACAACACCACCAACTCGACGCTGCGCAATCCCAGCAGCAGATTCACCGCCCAGCGCCGCAGCACGGCCCGCACGGCGAGCACTCCGAGCACAAACAGCAGCGACATGCCGGCCAGCCGGCCCAGGCTCCAGAGCGTCGGCGCTGGGCCGTTGCCGGTGAGCAGCGGCACGAGCAACAACAGCGGCACCAACGCCACGTCCTGGAACAGGAGAATGCCGACCGCTCGTTTACCCACCGCCGAACCCGCATAGCCCAGTTCGGCGAGCGCGCGGAAGACGAGCACCGTCGAACTGAGCGCGCCGGCGGTTCCCACCAAGAGCGCGCCAGACCAGGAGAACCCCGCGATCCGCGCGGCGATCGTCAGCGGCGCCGAGACGGCCACCATCTGGATCGAACCACCCACAAAAAAGAAGCGGCTTAACCGGACCAGCTCGTCCAGGGAAAACTCGATGCCCACCGCGAACAGCATCAGCAACGCGCCGATCTCGGCCAGATGCTGCATCTCATGCTGCGCTTGCGAAACCAGACCGAGCGCGCCTTCGCCAATCAGCGCGCCGACCGCCAGATAGCCGATCAGCAGCGAACCGTTCAACTTGCGGCAAACCACCCCCGCCAGCCAGCCAGCGGCGAGCACAATCAACAGATCCTGCACGAGTCCCTGAGCTTCCATGCGGGAAACTTAGCGGACAGCGCGGCTAGCCTTCAAGCGACCAAACGTGTACCAGGCCGGCGATGTCGGCGGCGGCGACGAACTTTTGGTCCGGCGAGATCGCGAGAGCGGAAAGCCAATCCTTGAATTGGCCGCCGCGGGACGACCCAAGCGCGGCCACTTCCTTGCCGTCCTCAACCTGGCAAATCCGCAGCATCGTGTCGCGGCCCGTCGACAACACGTATTTGCCGTCGGCGGAAAACTTCACATCCGTAACTCCGTACTGATGGCCCGACACCTCGCGGACGACCTTGCCCGTCTTCACGTCCAATAGATGGACCTTGCCCGTGTCGGTTTCACCGCCTTGTCCCAAAGCGACGAGCTCGCCGTTGGGCGAGATATCAGCGGCCACCAATCCGGCCGCCACGAACTTCCGCCAAATCTGTCCGCCACCGTAACTGGTGTCGTCCGGCTTGTATTTTGGGAACATCGTCTTGAGCACATCCAGCTTTTCCTCGCCCGAGCCCGCGTCGTAGACTCGGAGGGCGGCGGAGGGAATGTCGAAGTCATCGCGTTTGTACCGGGCCTCGCTCACCACCGCCGTGCCGCCATCGGCCGACAACGCGACCGCGAGAATCCAGTTCCAGGACAGGCCGCTCCACCGCCGCGTCTCCTTCCGCTCGGCCAAGTCCCACACGATGACGCGCGCTGACATGTCGCCGCTGATCCAGCGTTTGCCCTCGCGGTCGCTGGCGAGCGACAACACCCAGTCGTCGTGGCCGGTCAGCGTCGCGACGCTGCCGAGCGTCTCGACCTTCACGCCGGGCGCCGCGAGCGACTCGTCCTTGCGGTCGCGTTTCGCCTTCGCCTTCCGCTGATCAATATCCATGATCGCTTCCGCAGAACCGGTCGCCGGGTCCGCCGGCTGCCAAACCCGCAGCGTGCGATCGAGACTGGCCGAAACCAAGGTCTTGCCGTCGGGAGTCGCGAGTAGCCGCGAGACGCCGTTCTCATGGCCTTCCAAGCGGCGAACGGGAGGCTGGTCCGGCGCCTTGCGGTCGCTGTTCTTCGGCGGCTCGAACGTCGGCGGCGTCTCCGGCAGTTCCCACAAATAGATCTGACCCGCTTGATTGCCCGCCACGAGCCGCCGGCCGTTTTCCAGGAAACAAACGGCCATCGGCCAGGTGCCTTCGAACACCAATTGCCAGAGCAACTTCGGCTTGTTGACCACCATCGCGGACGCTCCGTGCGCCGGCTAGGGCGCGATCAAGAATCAGCTTGCGAAAAACGACTCGTGCTCTTCAATGCGAAGGAAACGACCACAGATCGCACCGATCATACGGATGGATTCGGCAATCAAGCCTTTTCACTCACCATGTTGCGCTCGTCGATTTGGAAGCTGCTAATCCGGCGAAGCTCACGCCCGGGAGCGAGTATTTTTTATCCGTGTCTGTCCGTGTTATCCGTGGTCGATTTAGGACATGCAGTCCCATCAGGACAGCAGTTCCGTGACCACCTTGGAACCGAACGGCGCGAGCGGAATGGGGCGGACGCCGGCGAGATTCTCGGTCTTCGGATCGATGGACAACGCCTTGTAGATTGTCGCGAAGAAGTCGCCTTCGGTGACCGGGTTGTCCTTCACGTCGTATCCGTCCTCATCGCTCGACCCGTACACCATGCCGCCTTTCACGCCGCAACCGGCGAGCGCCGTTGTCCAACTGCGGACGTAGTGATCGCGTCCGGCGCGGTTGTTGATTTGCGGCGTGCGTCCGATTTCGCCCGCCCAGATCACCAGCGTGTCGTCGAACAAGCCGCGTTCCTTCAGATCGGTTAGTAAGCCGGCCCAGGCATGTTCCATCGGCGGAACGAGGCCTTTGTGCCAGGCGAAGTTGTCGGCGTGCGAGTCGTAACTGCTCTGCCCCACTTCCACGAACGGCACGCCCGCCTCCACCAGCCGACGCGCGAGCAGGCAGCGTTTGCCGAACGCCGAGTCGCCATACAACGCTTTGTACTTGTCCCACTCTTGGTCGACCTTGAACGCTTGATGGGCGTTTTGCAACCGCCGAGCCGCCTCGTACGATTCGCGGTGCATGAGCGCGACTTCCGATTGCCGTTCGCGAACATAACGGTCTTCGAGGAACGCCCGCACTTCGTGCCGCTTCAATTCGCGGGCCGGCTCCAGGCTGGAAGCGGAGAACGTCGGCAATTGGCCTTCGGGACTGATCTCGAACGGCAGATACTTCGGCCCGAGAAAGCCGCCACCGGCTCCGCCGTGTCCAAAGATCTTGATGAAGTTCGGCAGGTCGGTCGCTTCCCGGCCCTGATACTTCGCGACGATCGCGCCAATCTCGGGAAACCGCACGTTCGCCGTCGGCCGATATCCCGTGTGCATCAGGTAGATGCCGCCCGGATGGTCGACCTCGCTGGTTCGCATCGAGCGGATCACCGCGATCTGATCCATCTGCCGCGCCATCTTCGGCATCAACTCGCAAACCTGAGTCCCGGCGACATTCGACGAGATCGGCCGAAACAGCCCGCCCGTCGGCCGGCCCGGCTTCATGTCCAGCGTCTCAAACTGGCTGGCTCCACCATTCATGAACAGGTAGATGCAGCGTTTGCCCCGCTTCTTCACCTCGTCGGCCAACGCCCCCCACTGGGTCAACGCGCCCCAGTTCATCACCACGCCACCCGCCGCCGACCCCACAATTCCATGGAGCAGCGCGCGACGCGACAGATGTTCAGCCGGACGACAACGGGAGGGAAGGAAAGCATTCATAGGATGAGGCGGGGGTTGGGGGGGCAGTTGTCAGTTGTCAGTTGTCAGTTTTCGGTTGTCAGTTGTCAGTTGTCAGTTGTCAGTTGTCAGTTGTCGGTTGTCAGTTGTCAGTTGTCAGTTGTCAGTTTTCGGTTTTTAGTTTTCGGTTTTTAGGGGGGGACGATCGCGGACTTCTTCGCG
>JBIKVL010000336.1:0-5480 GCA_044356875.1 Pirellulaceae bacterium
GACGCTCAAGCGGCGGATCGAGCGAACGTTCGCCTACCAACGCGATTACGACGCCGCGAAACGCGACCTGTCGGCGGGCAACCTGCGGCTGGTCGTATCGATCGCGAAGAAATACCGCAATCGCGGCCTGAGCTTCCTGGACTTGATTCAAGAAGGCAACACGGGCCTGATGCGGGCTGTCGACAAATTCGAATACGCCCGCGGGTATAAATTCTCGACGTACGCCACTTGGTGGATCCGCCAAGCGATCACGCGGGCGATCGCCGACCAAAGCCGCACCATCCGCGTGCCGGTCCACATGATCGACACGATGAGCAAGGTGCGGGCGGTGTCTCGAGTGCTGATGCAGGAATTGGGCCGCGAACCGACGCCCGAGGAAACGGCGGAGCGGGCCAACCTTTCGATTGAAGACACTCGCTGCATCCTCAAAATGTCGCGTCAGCCGTTGTCGCTCGACCAACCCGTTGGCGACCACGACGACAGCATTTTCGGCGAATTTCTCGAAGATCAACGGCCCGACGATCCGCTGTACGACACCAATCGGCAGGCGTTAAAGGTCCGCATTGAAGAGGCGATGGCCAGCTTGAACTATCGGGAACGGGAAATCCTGCGGCTGCGCTACGGATTGGCGGACGGGTACGCGTACACGCTCGAAGAGGTCGGCAAAATCTTCTCCGTCACTCGCGAACGCGTGCGGCAGATTGAATCCAAAGCGGTCCGCAAGCTGCAACAACCGTACCGCGCTCGGGCCCTGGCCAGTTTTGTGGAGGGCTTGGACACGCTGCCAATTCCCGACCCGGATCCCGAACCGTCGGAAGCTTGATGGTGGCATCGTCCGCGATGATGCGGCCGCGCGCCATGCGGGGCGTGGGGCAGTTGATCTTGACTTCGCCATTTGCCATGCGCCACACTTCGCCGCGGCGCGGGGGCGATAGGATTCAAGACGACAGGGAGGTCGGCGAACATGCGAAGCCAGCAGCTGGCAATCGAACTCGGTAACCGAAACGCATCGGCGGGGATCTCGACGAGGATCGCCACGCGGTACATAACGCCGCTCGCGACTCGCTTCCCCCAGTGTCGGACGCTGTGGCACTCATGCCACTTAGCGTGCCGCGCGACGCGCCGCTGGGCGTTGACCTCGCTGTTGGGCCTAGCGGCGGTCGTGTCCCTCGCCGGCTGCCAACGTGGCACTGGCACGAGCCAGTCCGCCGACGGCGAAGTGTCCGCGCCGCCAAGCGTCGTCGCAGACCAGCCGTCGGCCGCCGAGACGCTCGGGGCTTCAGAGCTTGGGGCTTCAGAGCATCGCCAGTCGAAACCGCGGGATGAGCGGATGCCGCCGCCCGGCGCCGAGCCGCCCGTGGTCGTGCAGGCGTTTTTGGAGGCGAGCCGGTCGGGGCAGGACGATTTGGCCATGGAGTTGCTTTCGAACAAGGCGCGCGAAGCGACTGGCCGTGAAGGCCTCGCGCTCGATCGAGCTGGCAAGGCTTCGATGGTCTACGAGGTGGGCGGCACCGAGTTTCCGGTGGACGACAAGCAGGCGGCCTACGTGACCAGCGTTTGGCGGGACCCCGCGGAGTCCGAAGAACGGGGCGGTTCGCCGTCAAATCCCAGTTTCGAACCGGGGATCGTGCCAACGACCACGCAGCGAGTGGAAGAGGCGACGGGCGAGTCGGTCAAGGTGACGTGGATTTTGCGTCGCCAAGTGGAAGGATGGAGAATCGCCGGCATGGCGACGGCGGTGACGGGCGAAGAACCGCTGTTGATCAACTTTGAGGATCCGAGCGACTTACGGCGGATCAAGGGGGAGGTCGACGGCGAGCCGTAGTTCGTCCGGTGGGGCGGGTAGCTCACCGTGAAGTAGCTATGACGATTTTGCAGGGCTCGCCGGGATGGCGAGCCTTCTTTTTTTGGCGAAAAACGGCCAGCAGTGATCAGCGCTGACCTAGGCTTGGGGTAATTCAGCGACGGAGTACTGGTGTTCCTTCGAGTCAATCCAAACATCCCAATTTGACATTTCGGCTCTTGACACCACCTTTTTCGCTACCTAATCTAGGCTCCTAAGCCACGCAAAGTCCGCATTTTACCTAGCCGAAACATACTGACATGCAGGGTGTCGATATGGAGTCGGTGAGACAGGTCGGATGAGCGAGGAGGAGCAACTCCGACGGTTTGCCGTCCCAGTTGGAGTTCGGGAAGGTTAGGTCAAGGGCGGCCGCATCGTTAGATCGTTCTCGCTTACGCTACCTGTTGGTCATTGGAGGTTTTCGCATGAATCGGTTCGTTGCGTTCGGTATTGCCATTTTCTTTGCCATCGTCGGCATCGCCTTGATTGGTGGTGCGGAGCGCCAAGCGGTTGCGGGTCTCCGCAAGTGCCATGGCTGCAGCTGTGACTGCGGCGGCAAGGTTGTTTGCCACACCTGCCATTGCCACGGCCGCTGCCACGGTCGCTGCCATGGCCGTTGCCACGGCAAGTGCGACTGCTCGTCGAAGTGCGACTGCAGCTGCAAGTGCCACGGCCGCCTGTTCAGCCGTTGCCATGGCCGCTGCCACGGCTGCCATGGTTGCCACGGCTGCTGCGGTGGTGAGAAGGTTGCCCCGGAAGCTGCTCCGGAAGCTGCCCCGGCCCCGGCCCCGGCTCCGGAAGCTCCTGCTGCTCCCAAGGCCTAGTTGGTGCCCCGACAGATTCGCGGGGTGGCTCCCTGTGGCCTCCCCGTGACTTGAGGGCTTGAATTCGAGGGCCTTCCGTTCTCCAGAACGGGGGCCTTTTTTTATGCGCGATTGGGTTGGGCAATGGCGTTTGATCCGCCACCACTCGCAGACTCCCTGTTTTACCGTTACCATGCGACGCCATGCCGGCATCGGATATCATCATCAAGGGCGCTCGCGAGCATAACCTCCGCGACGTCGAACTGGTCATCCCCCGCAATCAGCTCGTCTGTCTCACGGGCGTGAGTGGTTCGGGCAAGAGTTCGTTGGCCTTCGACACTTTGTTCGCGGAAGGTCAGCGTCGTTACATTGAAAGTCTTTCGACTTTCGCTCGTCAGTTCCTCGGGCAGATGCCGAAGCCCGACGTGGACTATATCGCCGGCCTCAGCCCGTCGATTTCCATTTCCCAAAAATCCGCCGGCAACAACCCGCGTTCGACCGTCGGGACGATCACCGAGATCCATGATTATCTCCGCGTGCTGTATGCCCGCGTTGGCCATGGATTCTGTCCTCAATGCGGTCGTCCGATCACGGCCCAAACCCGCGAGCAGATCCTGGAAGGGATTTTGCAGTTTCCCGAGGGAACGCGGTTTTCCCTCCTCGCGCCGCTCATCCGCGGCCAGAAGGGCGAGCACCGCGACCTGTTCGCCGATCTGTTGAAACAAGGCTTTATCCGCGCCCGCGTCGATGGACGCGTGGTTTCTTTGGCCGACGACCTAAAGCTTGACCGGCAGATGCGGCACAACATCGAGGTTGTCGTCGACCGGTTGGTAGTCAAAGGCGACATGCGGTCGCGGCTGGCGGAGGCGGTGGAATCCGCGCTCAAGGTCGGCCAGGGCGTGTTGATCGCGGCGATCGAGGAAGACGACCAGCGGCCGCGTGGGCCTTTTGCGGCGGATAGCACTGCGGCTGGCGCTGCGGCTGGCACTGCGGCTGGCGCGGCAGATCGAGTGGAAGGGCGGGACGCGGCGGACGGAACGGATCCGCGGTCGCTACCGATCGCGCCGAGCCGCGACATCGTCTTTTCCAGCTCGTATGCCTGCACGCCGTGCGGGTTGAGCTTTGAGGCGCCGACGCCCCAGCTCTTCAGTTTCAACAGTCCCCAAGGCATGTGCCGCACCTGCGATGGGCTCGGCACGATGTATTCCTTCAGTCCCGACCTGCTCGTGCCCAATCCGCGGCTGACCTTCAAGGATGGGTGCATCGAGCCGATTGGAACCTGGAAAGACTTGGGCCGCTGGCGCCGCCACATTTTTCAAGGCGTCGCGGACACGATGGAGCGGAAACGCGGTTGGGGCGAAGGCCTGCTGCTCGACACGCCCTGGGAGCGGCTGAACGACGAACAGCGGGGCATCTGGCTCTGGGGCACGGGCAACGAGCACATCACATTCACTTGGCGCAACGGCGACGCGCCGATGAAGTACGGCGGCCGTTTCGGCGGCATCGTCCCCGAATTGCTCGACCGACATCGCGGCGCGAAGAGCAAACCGCTGATCGCCCAGTTGGAGCAGTACATGACGCACGCGCAGTGCGTCGATTGCCGCGGCCAGCGGTTGTCCCCGCAGGCGCGGTCGGTGCGGCTGCCGACAGCCAGTCCCCAGTTCGCCGCCTTGTCCAACCTGTCGTTGCCGGAAGTGTGTGAGCTGTCGATCCGCGACGCCGTCGAGTTCTTCACCGAGTTGCGGCTGGACGCGACCCGCGCGCATATCGCGGCGGAGGTCTTGAAGGAAATCCGCGCGCGGCTTGGCTTCCTCCTCAACGTGGGGCTCGATTATCTCACTCTGGCCCGCACCGCGCCGACGCTCTCGGGCGGCGAATCCCAACGCATCCGCCTGGCCAGCCAGATCGGCGCCGGCTTGGTCGGCGTGTTGTACATCCTGGACGAACCTTCGATCGGTTTGCATCCCCGGGACAACGATCGGCTGATCGCCACGCTGCGGCGGCTCCGGGACCTCGGCAACACGGTGGTGGTCGTCGAGCACGACGAGGACACGATGCGGGCGGCCGATCACTTGATCGACTTCGGCCCTGGGCCGGGAGTGCGGGGCGGCGAAGTTGTCGGGGTGGGCGCGCCGAGCGACCTGATGCGCAGTCCGCGTAGTCTCACCGGCCAGTATCTTTCCGGCGAGCGGAAGATCGAAACGCCGTCCGTCCGCCGTTCGCCGAGCGACCGTTTCCTGCGGATCCTGGGCGCCGCCCACAACAACCTGCAAAACGTCGACATCGAAATCCCGCTCGGACTGTTCGTGTGCGTGACCGGCGTCAGTGGTTCGGGCAAGAGTTCGCTGGTCAACGACATTCTCGTCGAGGCGCTGCGCCGCGATCTCAATGGCGGGCTCGGCAATCCGGGCCAACATCGCGCCATCGAGGGGCTCGATCTCCTCGACAAGCTGATCGACATCGATCAATCGCCGATCGGCCGCACGCCCCGAAGCAATCCGGCGACGTACATCAAGGTCTTTGACGACATCCGCGATCTGTTCGCGCAGTTACCCGAGGCGAAGGCGCGTGGCTACAAACCGGGCCGGTTCAGCTTCAATGTGGCGGGTGGACGCTGCGAGGCGTGCGAAGGCAACGGTTCCAATCGACTCGAAATGGACTTCCTGGCCGATGTCTGGGTCGCATGTCCGGTGTGCGAAGGACAGCGATTCAGCCGCGAAACGCTGCAGGTGCGGTTCAAGGACAAGTCGATCTCCGAAGTGCTGGAGATGGACGTCCAGCAAGCGCTGCGACTGTTCGAAAACGTGCCCCACGTGCGCCACAAGCTGCAAACG